>CBIHQA010000636.1:0-2418 GCA_966211475.1 uncultured Neisseriales bacterium | reverse complement strand
CGAGCAGTACGCCGGCTTCACGCAAACCACGGGTTACCGCACCTACCTGGCCAATGCCATCGCGCGTGGCCAGCAGGCCGGCAATCACCCGCTGTTCATGGGCGGCGACACGGCGCTGTGGAACGGCATCCTGCTGGTCAAGATGCCAAAACCCATCCGCTTCTACGCTGGCGACCCTATCAACTGGTGCGCTTCCTACACCAGCGAGACGGAAACCACGACCGATCTGGTGCCATCGTCGTTCAGTACCACGCATGCCGTGGACCGCGCGATCCTGCTGGGCGGTCAAGCCCTGGCCGAAGCCTGGGGCAAGCACCGTCAGACCGGCAATCCGTTCTTCTGGAGCGAAAAGGAACTGGACCACGGCGACAAGCTGGAACTGCTGATCGGCGCCATCAACGGCCGCTCCAAGGTCCGTTTCGAAGTCGATCACGGCACCGAAAAGCAGATCACCGATCACGGCATCATCGCCATCGATACGGCGGTCAAGCTGGGCGTTGCTGGCTGATAGGACAGGGCTGGAGTGATCCGGCCCGCTTCCATCCCATCCCTCATTCTGGAGAACAGACATGGCCACGATCACCAAAAAGACCATCGGCGCGCAGAGCCTGCCGACGACTGCCCCCTACGGCACTTCCACCACGCTGCATTTCTCGCTGGCGACCAATGCCAGCGGCGCTGTGGTGGGCGGCGACTCTACTGCGGCTGTCGCCTCTGGCGACAAAGTAAGCATGGGCATCTTGCCACCCGGCATGCGCCTGGACGACGCCAAAACGCTGGTGTCCACCGGATGGACCGCTACCGTTACCGGCAAGGTCGGCTTCGAGTACGTGGACGGCGTTGACAGCACCGACGTGCCGCAGGACGACGACTACTTCGGTTCCGCCCTTGCCATCGCGACCGCGGGCCGCTATGCCGCCAACAACACTGCCGTTCGCCCGGTCGTGCTGCCCAAGGATGCATACCTCATCCTGACGACTGGCGCGGCCGCGAACGCGAAGGCGTCGCAGACCGATGTGCTGGTCAACGTGACCCACGTCGGCGTCGCCTGATAGCCGAAACCAGCAGGGGCTTCGGCCCCTGTCTTCGTTTGGAGAATACCCATGGCAAAAACAAAGCCCGTCGCCGCGCCAGCCGTGAAGGTGGAAACGCCCGTTACCGCCTCTGAGCCGGTTGTTGAAACGCCGACGGCGGAAACCCCCGTGGCTGAGGCAGCAGCTCCCCAGCCAGACGTGGCGCCAGTGCAAGAATCCGCACAAGAGCCCGTCGCCGCGCCAGCCGTGAAGGGCGCCGAGCAGGCTTTCTCAGTGCCTGCGGGGTTCACTCCCATCGAATACATCGGCCGCCGCACCCCCCACACCGACGGCCTGTACGGCACGCGCATCGAGTGGAACGCCGTTGGCGCTGTCCGCCTGGTGCCTGATGACGTGGCGACCAAGATGGTGAAGGTCAACCGCGACGTCTACCGTATCGGCACCTATGCGGGCGAGACACTGCCAGCACTCCAGTCCGCAAAGCCCATCGAGGACAACGCCCGGCTGGAACTGGACATCGTGATCCAGACCATGGACAAGGATGCCCTGGAGGCCTACGCCCGCACGCACTTCCGGCAGGAGCTGGACAAGCGCCGCAGTGTGGAAACCCTGCGCCAGGAAGTTGGCCGCATGATTGACCAGTTCGGCGCGCCCTGACCATGAACCTCGAGCAGCTGATTGCCCAGTTCCGGGTCGATGCTACCGACCTGGAAACCCCGCCCCTGTTCCTTGACGAGTGGATCGCGGGCTGGCTGACGGAAGCTGTGGCAGAGGCGGCCATTCGCGGTCGTCTGATCATGGAGGCTGCAAACCCCGCGGTGTGCCAGATCGCCGTGACGGCCGATGTGGCTGTCTACCCGCTTCACCAGTCGCTGTTCGAGATCGTTCACCTCAGATTCAAGCCCGACGGCGCCACGCGCTCTGAGCGTGTGCACCTCAAGACGCGCGAGGAACTGGACCGCATCTGTCCGGAGTGGCGGGATCGTGACGACCGCATCGAGTACGCCATTCAGGACGACACCCGCATTCAACTGGTGGGCATTCCAAAGACTGCCGGCGTGCTGTATCTGGAAGGCTACCGCGTGCCCCTCAAGGCCCTGGCCAACGACAACGACAAGCCGGAAATCAGCAGCGCCCATCATCATCACCTGGTGCACTGGGCATTGCACCGGGCGTTCAGCAGGCCGGATGCGGATACCTTTGACGCCGGGCGGGCTGCCGCTGGCGAAACCGCCTTCACAGCCTACTTCGGCTCCCGACCTGACAGTGACCTTCGCAGGTCTACCCGCTCTGATGAGGTCCAGACCAACAAGGTTTTCTGGGCTTAACCGCCCCCAGTAGGGTTCGACGCCCGCGCCGCGCGCGGGAAAACTGCCTGCATTGA
>CBIHQA010000635.1:0-2420 GCA_966211475.1 uncultured Neisseriales bacterium | reverse complement strand
CGGCCAGTCGGCCTGCGGTACCTCGCGGCCGTAACCGACCAGGTCGCGGGGGTAGGGTTCGCTCATGCTCGAATCCTCGTCCAGGGTCAGGCCACTCGGGCCGGCGGGCGCCCGAACACCTGTTCGAGCGACACCGGTGCCTCGGTGCCGATGATGTTGAGCTTGTGTTCCACCATCGCCAGGTGGGAACTCATGCTTTCTGCCGCCAGCTCGGCATTGCCGGAGCCGATGGCATCCAGGATGGCGTCGTGTTCGTCGAAGGAGCAGCAGTTGCTGCTGCGCGGGTCGTACAGCGCCGAGATCAGTGGGGCGCGGTAGACCAGGTCCTGCACGTAATCCGACATCACATCGTTGCCCGCCAGCTTGGCCAGCTGGATGTGAAACTCCAGCGAGTGTCGCACCCAGTGCGGATAATCCTTGTCCACGAAATACTGGCGCTCCTGCCGCACCAGCTCCCGCAGGTGGCCGAGTTGCGGCGGCGGTTGCATCTGCGCCAGCTTGGTGGCGAGGCCTGCTTCCAGCACGCGGCGTACTTCGAAGATGTCCTGTGCCTCTTCCACCGTCGGGCTCGCCACGAAGGCGCCGCGGTTGAACTGCAGGTCCACCATCTTCTTGGACGCCAGCTGCGTCAGCACCTTGCGAATGGCGTTGCGCTTGACGCCGAAAATCTCGCACAGCGCCGCTTCGGTCAGCTTGGTGCCGGGCGGCAGCCGGCGCGACAGGATCGCGTCGAATACGGCTTCGAATAATTGCTCTTCAGTCATGGTCCTGTTCCGGGGGTAACAGTCTGGAAGGCGCTTGCCTCCCGATTGTCGGGGCGTCCACGCTAGCATGCGGGCAGGGCGCCAACAATCGCCATTTGGATTGTTGACAATTATTGTGACCGCGTTTCATGATTGTCAACAATATTAATGAGGCCGCTTTCTTCATCCCGATGAGAGGCCGTCTGCAAAGCCAGCCCCCGTCATCCATGATGAAAGTCAGCCCTTTGCTGCCCCGCCCTGACGGGCTGCGTGCCAAGACAGGAGTCGCCCCATGGGCAAACTGACCACCCACGTGCTGGACACGGCCAACGGCGTGCCGGGTGCCGGCCTGTGCATCGACCTGTACCGGCTGGACGGCGATGCCCGCCAGTTGCTGAAGCAGGTGGACACCAATGCGGATGGCCGCTGCGACGCCCCGCTGCTGGAAGGCGCGGCACTGGTCGCCGGCGAGTACGAACTGGTGTTCCACGCCGGCGACTACTTCCGGGCGAGGGGAACGGTACTGGCGTCTACACCCTTCCTGGACAAGATTCCGCTGCGCTTCGGCATCGCCGACGCGGATGCCCACTATCACGTGCCGCTGCTGGTGAGCCCGTGGAGCTATTCCACCTATCGCGGCAGCTGAATACCCGTTACCTGTAGGTTGGGGTGAGGGAAACGAACCCCAACGCGCGACATGGAGCATTGCGCCGTTGGGGTTCGCCTGTGGCTCACCCCAACCTACGAATGCATCAGGGCTGCAAAGAACGCGCCGAATACGGAAATACTAGGAGACTCCTTACATGGAAGGCTACCTGCTCGACTGGGCCAACCTGCTGCTGCGCTGGCTGCACCTGATCGTCGGCATCGCCTGGATCGGCGCGTCCTTCTATTTCGTCTGGCTGGACAACAGCCTGAAGCCGCCGGTCGACCCGGCGCTGAAGGAGCGGGGTGTCAGCGGCGAGCTGTGGGCGGTGCACGGCGGTGGCTTCTACAACCCGCAGAAGTACATGGTGGCGCCGGATCAGCTGCCGGATGATCTGCACTGGTTCAAATGGGAGAGCTACGCCACCTGGCTGTCCGGCTTCGCGCTGGTGACGGTGCTGTACTACTTCCAGGCCGGCACGTACATGGTCGACAAGAACGTGGCCGATCTCACGCCGGCGGCGGCGGTGGCGGTCGGGCTGGGCACCCTGGCGCTGGGCTGGCTGGTGTACGACACCCTCTGCCGCCTGCTGTTCGACAAGAGCGTGTTGCTGTTCGGGGTGATCTATTTCGTCTTCGTGATCGGGGTGGCCTACACGTTGACCCATCTGCTTTCGGGGCGGGCCGCCTACCTGCACGTCGGCGCGATGATCGCCACCACCATGACCGCCAATGTGTTCTTCTGGATCATCCCGGGCCAGAAGAAGGTGGTCGATGCGATGAAGCGCGGCGACCCGGTGGACCCGATGCACGGCAAGCGCGGCAAGCAGCGCTCGGTGCACAACAACTACCTGACGCTGCCGGTGCTGTTCTGCATGATCAGCAACCACTACGCCTTCACCTATACCCACCGTCATGCCTGGCTGGTGCTGGCGCTGATCTTCCTGGCGGCGGTGCTGATCCGGCACTTCTTCAACCTGCGGCACAAGGGCGTGCAGGCCTGGCAGTATCCGGCAGTGGCGGTGGTCATCC
>CBIHQA010000634.1:0-2432 GCA_966211475.1 uncultured Neisseriales bacterium | reverse complement strand
GAACCGCTGGATCCCAGCACATTGCCAAACCGGACCATGCTGAATACGGGGCGAGCATGTTCCGCGGCCAATGCCTGAAGAACCAATTCCGCCATCCGCTTGCTGGCGCCCATGACGTTGGTCGGCCTTACCGCCTTGTCGGTGGAGACGAGGATGAAGGTGTCCACGTCAGCCGCCAGCGCCGCCTGCGCCGTATGCAGGGTACCCAGCAAGTTATTACGTACCCCCTCGAACGGATTCGCTTCGACCAGTGGGACATGCTTATAGGCAGCCGCATGAAAAATCGTCTGGACCCCGTTATCACGGCACACTTGCTCGACCCGGCTTCGGTCGGTCACGGAACCCAAAATCGGTATGATCTGTACGGCAAGCTTCCCGGCCGCAACCATTGCGCCCAATTCCTGGTCGATCTGGTACAACGCAAACTCGGACAACTCAAACAGCACCAGCTTGCCGGGAAGCTGACCCAGGATCTGGCGACACAACTCAGATCCGATCGACCCCCCCGCACCGGTCACCATGACCACCTTGCCGGTGAGATTTGCCTGCATCAACTCAGGAATGGGCTCGACGACCTCTCGGCCCAGCAGTTCCTCGATGGTGACTTCTCGCATGTCGCCAATGCTGACCTTGCCCTCAACCAGATCCTTGATGTCCGGCACGGTTTTGAGCTGAACATGCATCGGCTCAATGACATTGAGGATTTCGCGTTTGCGGATCCGGGATAACGACGGGATGGCCAACAGTACCTGGCGGATTCCCAGCTCAGGTATCAGTTGCGGCGCCTGCGCCGCGTTATGCACGCGCACACCAGCAATAATACGGCCGTGCAGGTGTCTGTCATCGTCAAAGAACGCAACCGGGACATAGTGCTTGTCGGATGCGAGGGCCAGCGCCAGTTGCGAACCGGCACGCCCCGCACCGTAAATGGCAACTGGAATGCGATCCAGCCGCTGATTTTCGAGTACTCGCAGGAACCCGCGAGCCAAGTACCGACTTGCACCAATGTACGCCATAGCCATGATCCAGTAGATCACGATCGCGCTGCGCGGCATGCCGTCGAAGCGGAACATTACCACGGCGGCCATCAGCAGCAGCACGGACAGCGACACGCCGCCGGCCACGGTGAGCATGACCTTTTCGTCCATGTAGCGCAGGACGGCGCGGTACAGGCCCAACTTGATGAACACGGGGATCGCCACCACCGGCGCGATCGGCAGCAGCGGCCAGTAGCGTTCCAGGTCGTAGGGCCAGCCGCCGAAGCGCAGCATGATGGCGGTCAGCAGCGCGGCGGGCAGCAGGATGGCATCCAGGGCCACCAGGATCCACAGGCGTTGGGTGCGGGAGAGTCGTTCGAGCCAGGGTTGCATGGTCTTGGGTCAGGACACGATGGCGACCAGCGTGCAGAAGATGATCTTGAGGTCGCCCAGCACGCTGTGCCGGCGGGCATATTCGACGTTGAAACGCAATTTGGCCGGCAGCACCTGTTCGAGGTAAGTCTGTTCCGGATTGGCGCTCTTGCCGAGCAGGACGTTCTCGTCGCGGTATTCGATGCTGGCAAGGTCGGTGATGCCAGGGCGCACGGACAATACCAGCTCGCGTACCTCGCTTGGGTAATGAGCGACGTATTTGGGAACTTCAGGCCGAGGTCCAACCAGGCTCATGTCGCCAAGGATGACATCGATCAGCTGCGGCAGTTCATCCAGTTTGTAACCGCGCAAGGCAGAGCCTGCCCGGGTGATGCGAGGGTCGGTGCCAACGGTCAGCGCAAGGCCGACACGGTCTGCATCTATATGCATGGTCCGGAACTTGTGGATGCGGAACAGGCGACCGAAGCGCCCCACCCGCTCCTGCCGGTAGAAGACAGGGCCGGGAGAGTCCAGTTTCACCCACACGGCGATCAGCAGCAGCAGCGGGGATAGCAGCACCAGCCCTACCCCAGCGCCAATCAGATCAAACAGCCGCTTGGCCATCAGGCCGCCGTCCCCTTCAGGATGTCGCGAACGGCATCGATGACGCGTTGCTGATCAGCATCGCTCATGCGGGTGTAAAGCGGCAGGCTGACCGCGGCGTGGAAGGTGGCAAGTGCGTTCGGAAAATCTTCCGGGGCGAGGTGGTAGGTGTCGCGCCAGTAGGGTTGCAGGTGCAGCGGGATGAAATGCACGCTGCAGCCGATGCCGCGTTCGGCCATGGCGACGATGAAATCGTCGCGCGAGATGCCCGCTTCCGGTTTCAGGCGCAGCACGTAGAGGTGCCAGGCGTGCAGGTCGCCATCTGGGGCGGCGGGTGGGAGCATGAGGGGCAAGTCCCGCAGCGCGCCGTTGTAACAGCTAGCCATCTGCTGGCGCCGGACCTGGAAGCGGTCGGCCTTCTTCAGCTGGTGCAATCCCAGGGCGGACGCGATATCGGTCAAGTTGTACTTGAAGCCTGGC
>CBIHQA010000633.1:0-2444 GCA_966211475.1 uncultured Neisseriales bacterium | reverse complement strand
TGTTGGGCTTCGCTGCGCTCAACCCAACCTACAAAAACACTACCTACGTAGTACTGCGTAGGGGTTTGCGCGTAGTACTGCCAATTCCCCTGGATCGTTTCGTAGTCAATAGTAGCGACCAATCCGCCAATAAGTAGCGGATGCTCCATCAGGCCAATCAATTGGCCGAATAGCCGAGCAATAAAACAAGTGTCGCTACGCAAAAACGAATTGCGACCAGAGGAGGCACCAACCATGTTTCAGGCATCCCGTTGCCCTAGGCAGCGCATCCTGTCGTCCCGTTCCTCGCTTGCGCGGTCATGCGCGTTCTCCCGCTTTCCAATGCTCGGCTGCGTTCCGCTGCCGGCCTGCGCCACCGCTCGGTCTTTGCGACCTGATGCGTCGCTGATCCCGCCCGAATAAGTTGCGGCGCGATCCGTCCTCACGGATGGCGTGCCGACGCCGGGCCAAGTAGCCCCTCATCGATTCCGTTTTGCTGCCGCCCTCACCCGCAGGAGTGGCGCCGTCGCCTGCCGCCTTGCGGCTGGTACGGGCACGTTCGCGGGTACACAAATCCAACAGGAGACATTGTCATGAACAGCAAGCTCAAACTCATCGCGGTGGCGATTGCGGCCGGGACGGCCTGCTTCAGCTTGGCCGATACCATCCGTATCGGCGTGTCCGGCCCGTTGACCGGCGGCTCCAGCCCCATGGGGGTCAGCATGCGCGCTGGCGTGAAGCTGGCGGTGGCGGAGATCAATGCCAAGGGCGGCGTGCTGGGCCGCCAGATCGAGCTGGTGGAACGGGACGACGAAGCCAAGAACGAACGCGGCGCGCAGGTCACGCAGGAGCTGATCAGCAAGGAACAGGTGGTTGCGGCTTTGGGCTTCATCAATACCGGCGTGGCATTGGCCAGCCAGCGTTTTTATGAGGATGCCAAGATTCCGGTGATCAATAACGTGGCGACCGGTTCTGCGATTACCCGCCAATTCTCGCCGCCGGAATTTCCGGATAATTACGTATTCCGTTTATCCGCCGCGGATTTGATCCAGGCGCGGATGATCGTGGCGGATGCGGTGGATAAGCGCAAATTCACCAAATTGGCGATCCTGGCGGATTCCACCAATTACGGCCAATTGGGCCGGGCTGACCTGGAAGGCGCACTGGCGGAAAAGAACCTGCGCGCCGTCGCGGTCGAAAAATTCAATATCAAGGACGTCGACATGACGGCGCAGCTGCTCAAGGCTAAGGAGGCCGGTGCGCAGGCGATCCTGACCTATGCGATCGGGCCGGAGCTGGCGCAGATCGCCAACGGCATGACCAAACTCGGCTGGAAGGTGCCGATGATCGGCTCTTGGACGCTGTCGATGGGCAACTTCATCGACAACGCCGGCCCGAACGCCGAAGGCGCACGCATGCCGCAGACCTTCATCCAGGACCCGAACACGCCCAAGCGCAAGGCCTTCATCACGGCCTACCAGAAGGCCTACAACGTGAAGCGCATCCCCTCGCCGGTGTCCGCCGCGCAGGGGTATGACTCGATGTACCTGCTGGCCGCCGCCATCAAGCAGGCGCAGTCCACCGAGGGGCCGAAGATCCGTGCCGCGCTGGAAACCCTGCAAGCGCCGGTCGAAGGGGTGATCACCACCTACAACAAGCCCTACACCCATGACGACCACGAGGCGATCACCATGAACATCCCGGTGATGGGCGAGGTGAAGAACGGCGTAGTGGTATACGCCTACCCCGAAGACCGCCAGACGGCCTCGGTCGTCCGCACCAAGGACGCGAAAGCCAAGGCGGCCCTGTTCAGCAAGAAGGTCTCCGCCACGAAATAAGGCGGGCTGCGGACATGGGTGAGGAGCCGATCTACAGAAGGGCGCAAAGCGAGCTTTGCTGGTTTGACGGACGGCAATACCATCCGCAGCCCCTCTGAGACCTCCCCACCCTCCGACTCCGGGCTGCCGACGGGGGAGAGAAGCTGACTGCAGAAGGGCGCAAAGCAAGCTTTGCTGGTTTGACGGACGGCAATACCATCCGCAGCCCCTCTGAGACCTCCCCACCCTCCGACTCCCGCCCGCCGGCGGGAGGGGGCGGTGTGTCGGCAGCCTGAGCGGGTTGCCTGCCCGCCTCCCCTGTCTACTTCCGCTCCCCGCCCTGGCGGCGGGGACGGGAGCGGCTGCGCCCTCGTTTCGTGACGCTTGTGACGTTTCTCCCTGGAGACCCTCATGCAAATCCTGCTTCAGTTGATTGCCAGCGGTATTGCGCTGGGCATGATCTACGCGGTCATCGCCTTCGGCTATCAACTTACTTTTTCCACCTCCGGCACCCTCAATTTCGGGCAGGGGGAAGCGCTGGCCCTGGGCGCCCTGGTTGGGCTGACGCTGGTCGGCCATGTCAACTACTGGGTAATGATCCCGCTGGTTCTGCTGTTCGGCCTGGCGCACGGCATGCTGGTCGAGCGC
>CBIHQA010000632.1:0-2461 GCA_966211475.1 uncultured Neisseriales bacterium | reverse complement strand
GCCTTGCGGCACTGGTACCTGAAACCAGCGCGTCTACCAATTCCGCCACCTGGGCCCTGACTGACTGTTCCGAACTGTTGTCCGGTTGCGCATCAGCAAGAGAGGTCGCATTATAAGGGTTTCCAAACGCCTGTCAACACACACAATGACAAAACAACGCAGGTCGCGCGGCCAGAGCCGTACTCAAGTCAGCAAATCGCATACTTCATCCCGCCCGGCCTCTCAGCCGACTGCCAAAGCCGCCAATCCGGCACCATCCAAAACCAAGCGCAGCACCCCTCGCAAGAATGCATTGCGCTTCCAGGACCCTTATCTGGAGCGGGAACGCCAGAAATACGCCGAACCCTTGCCCAGCCGCGAATTCGTGATGCAGATCCTGCGCGAGCAGGGCGTGCCGCTGTGGGCGGACGAGCTTGCCAACATGCTTGGCATCCGTCCGGAAGAGGGCGAGGCTTTTGCGCGCCGCCTGCGGGCCATGGAGCGCGACGGCCAACTGATGGTCAACCGCAAGGGCGCCATCTGCGTCGCGGAGAAGCTGGACCTGGTGCCGGGCCGGGTGGAAGGCCATCCGGACGGCTTTGGCTTCTGCATCCCCGATGACGGTCAGGACGACCTGTTCCTCAGTCCGCGCGAGATGCAGAAGGTGATGCACGGCGACCGTGTGCTGGCGCGCCAGATCGGCGTGGACCGTCGTGGCAAGCGCGAAGGCGTGATTGTCGAGGTGCTGGAGCGCCGCAACCGCCGTTTGGTCGGCCGAGTGCATATCGAAGGCGGCGTGCCGTTCGTGGTGGCCGAGGACAAGCGCATTTCGCATGAGATCCTGCTGCCCAAGGCTGAGAACACCCATCTGGAAGCGCCACTGAAGGCGGGCCAGGTGATCACGGTGGAGCTGATTCAGCAGCCCAGCCCTTACGCCAAGCCGATCGGCAAGGTCAGCGAAATCCTCGGCAACTATGCCGATCCGGGCATGGAAATCGAGATCGCGCTGCGCAAGCATGATCTGCCGCACGTGTTTTCCGACGCCGCGCTGGCGATCAAGATTCCGACGAAGGTGCGCAAGACGGATTGGGAAGGGCGCGTCGACCTGACCAAGCTGCCGCTGGTGACCATCGACGGCGAAACCGCGCGGGACTTCGACGATGCGGTGTATTGCGAGCCGCTGGGCAAGGCCGCCGCCAAGGGCTGGCGGTTGGTCGTGGCGATTGCCGATGTCAGCCACTATGTGAAGGCCGGTGATGCGCTGGACCTGGATGCGAAGAGCCGTGGCAATTCGGTGTACTTCCCGCGTCGGGTGATCCCGATGCTGCCGGAGTCGCTGTCCAACGGCATCTGCTCGCTGAACCCGAATGTGGAACGCCTGTGCATGGTCTGCGACATGACCATCACCCGCAAGGGCGAGATCAAGGACTACAAGTTCTACCCGGCGGTGATGTTCTCGCATGCCCGGTTGACCTATACGCAGGTCGCCGCCGCGCTGGAACACCCCAAGGCGATCGAGGACGAGACGCTGCGCGGCTTGCTGCCGCAACTGCAGCACCTGTTCCAGGTCTACCAGGCGTTTGCCAAGGAGCGGGCACGGCGTGGCGCGATCGACTTCGACACCACCGAAACCCAGATGGTATTCAACGATCAGGGCAAGATCGAGACCATCGTGCCGGTGGTGCGCAACGAGGCGCACAAGCTGATCGAGGAATGCATGCTGGCCGCCAACGTGTGCGCGGCGGAGTTCCTGCTCGATCACAAGCATCCGGCGCTGTATCGCAACCACGAAACGCCGTCGCTCGAGAAGCTGGAAAAGCTGCGGGAATTCCTCAGCGACTTCGGCATGGCGCTACCGGGCGGCGAAGCGCCCACCGCTGGTGACTACGCCAAGGTGCTGGAGAAGATCCGCCCGCGGCCGGATGCCCAGTTGCTGCAGACCGTGTTGCTGCGCTCGCTGATGCAGGCGCAGTACGGGCCGGAGAACGCCGGTCACTTCGGTCTGGGCTATGAGGCGTATACCCATTTCACGTCACCGATCCGTCGCTACCCCGACTTGCTGATTCACCGTGCGATCAAAGCAGTGCTCAAGAGCAAGAAGTACAACGCCGGTAACTGGACCGACCTGGGCGTGCATTGCTCCTTTACCGAGCGCCGGGCGGATGACGCGACCCGCGATGTCACCAACTGGCTGAAGTGCTACTTCATGCAGGATAAGGTGGGCGAGTCGTATACCGGAACGGTCAGCGCGGTGACCGGCTTCGGGCTGTTCGTGCTGCTGGATGCGATGTACGTGGAAGGCCTGCTGCATATCTCGGAGCTTGGCCGCGACTACTTCCACTTCGACCAGGTGCGCCACACGCTGACCGGCGAAAAGTCCGGGGTGATTTATCGCTTGGGGGACCGGGTGCGGGTGAAAGTGGTGCGGGTCGATCTGGAGCAGACCAAGATCGACTTTGTGCTCGGCGAGGAAGAGGAAGCA
>CBIHQA010000631.1:0-2464 GCA_966211475.1 uncultured Neisseriales bacterium | reverse complement strand
TGCGCTGCTGCCCCTGCTGCTGACCACGTCGGTTTCCTACGGCGTGACGGCGCTGACGCTCAAGCGCTCCATCATGACCGAGAAGATCGCCCGGCGCGGTCTGCACATCTATCGGGAATACGGGGTGGACCCGCTGGAACGGCAACACGTGGGCGATGTGATGACCCGCGAGGTGATCGCCATCGACGCCGAGCTGCCGATGTCCGAAGTGATGGTGCGCTACTTCGGTACCTCGCCGCGCCATCGGGGCTATCCGGTGCTCGGAGAGGGGCGGGTGTTGGGGATGCTGCATCAGCGCGACGCCGTGGAGGCGGACGGCTTATCCCGCTGCGGGGATGTGTTGATGCCGTTGGCCGCCGGGCAGGTGCTGCTGCCGGACGCGACCACTCGATATGCAGCCGGCCGAATGGCGGAACTGGGGATGAACCGGCTGCCGGTGGTAGCGGATATGGAAAGCATGCGGCTGGTGGGGGTGGTGTCGCTGAGCGATTTGCTGCGGCCAAGCAAGCGGGTGCTGGCGGAGGAGACGGTGCGGGAGCGGTTGAGGTAGGGGAGAGGTAGGTGTAGAGGAAGTTTTGGGTTGGAAGGTGTTCAGGCCGCGTGGCGGCCAGACATTTCCCCCTCTCCCCAACCCACCGCGGTGGGTTGGGGAGAGGGGGAAATAGCCCGTCGAAGGCGGAAACCCTCCGCCTACGACGTCCTCTGGCCTAAATCCTCCACATCACGGCTGGAACCGCTTCTTCACCGTATACGGAATGGTCACCGTATTCCCCCTCACCGGAAACGGTGTCTCGTTACCCAGGGCATCTACCTGGACAGCCGTGTACTGCAGCGTGCACTGCGCGTCGCCCAGCGGATGATCCTTCGGTACCAGCACTTCCAGGCCAAAGACGATGTTGGTGGTATTGGCCTTGGCCGCCACATTGGATTCGCCGCGGAAGAAGATGCGACAGCTGCCGGTGGTCTGCGGCTGGAAGCGGACCTTGCCGAGAAAGTTGGTTTCGCCATAGAGGGCGCCGAGCAATTTCAGCACCTTGGGTTGGTTGATGCCGATCAGCACGGGTTGCTGGTTGGAGAACACCTCCAGGACGTCGCCAGCCATGGCAGGGGTGGCGAGCGTACCGAGCAGCAGGAGGGCGCCGAGAAGGCGGGATGGGGTGCGGAACATGATGCGTACCTTTCTTGCGATGTGAGTCGGTTGAAATGCGCAGAACAGCTGGTTGGGCAGTGTTCTGGACTTATGTACGCAGCATTATTCGAAATGGATGCGGAGAGCTGGGGGTAGCGTTCAGGGGGCAGGCCGCGGTGCGGCCAACCATCTCCCCCTCTCCCCACCCCCTCTCCCGCCAGGGGCGAGGGGCTCGTGGTGTTCAACCGCCGATGGTTTGAGTCCGGAGCTAGCCGAAGCTGGAGACATCCGCTTACCTCACCAGCTCCACCGACAGAGCCCCTCGCCCCTGGCGGGAGAGGGGTTGGGGAGAGGGGGAAATAGCTCGCCGAAGGCGGAAACACCTCATGTGTAAACCGCCAACAGTCACCCCCAAAAAAACGCCCGGCACCTGAACCCAGGCCCGGGCGAATTGAGGAACGACAGAACAACAGTCGATCAAGCGGCCTTCGCGACCGGCGTGCGGATCAGGTGATCGAACGCACTCAGTGCTGCCTTCGCCCCGTCGCCGGTGGCGATGATGATCTGCTTGTACGGTACCGTGGTGGAATCCCCCGCGGCGAACACGCCCGGCACATTCGTCTGGCCTTTCGCGTCGACGATGATCTCGCCGAACTTGCTCAGTTCCAGCGTGCCCTTCAGCCATTCGGTGTTTGGCACCAGGCCGATCTGCACGAACACGCCTTCCAGTTCGACATGCTTCGATTCGCCGCTGACCCGGTCGGTGAAGGTCAGGCCGTTCACCTTTTCGCCGTCGCCGGTGATCTCGGTGGTCTGCGCGCTGGTGTGGATGGTGACGTTGGGCAGGCTTTGCAGCTTGCTCACCAGCACCGCGTCGGCACGCAGTTGTTCGCCGAACTCCAGCAGCGTCACGTGGCTGACGATGCCGGCCAGGTCGATGGCTGCTTCCACGCCGGAGTTGCCGCCGCCGATCACCGATACGCGCTTGCCCTTGAACAGCGGGCCGTCGCAGTGGGGGCAGTAGGCCACGCCGTGGTTGCGGTATTCCTGCTCGCCCGGCACGTTGACGTTGCGCCAGCGGGCGCCGGTGGACAGGATGACCGACCGGCTCTTCAGCACCGCGCCATTGGCCAGGTGGACTTCCGTCAGGCCGCCCGGTTCGCTGGC
Organism: uncultured Neisseriales bacterium; assembly: GCA_966211475.1. Classification (GTDB taxonomy): domain Bacteria; phylum Pseudomonadota; class Gammaproteobacteria; order Burkholderiales; family Leeiaceae; genus Leeia. Next base: position 168 of record CBIHQA010000631.1, on the reverse strand, counting down.
GGGCACCAGCTTCTCGGCGCGCTGGGCGTTCATGATGTCCACGTTGTAGTGGCGCACGTGCTGCTCCAGCGCGGCGGCGAACTTCGGGCCTTCGGTCTCGGTGACCGAGATGAAGTTTTCGATTGTCAGCGTGTCGAGCACCTGGCCGCCGAAGCGCTCGGCCACCAC
>CBIHQA010000630.1:0-2470 GCA_966211475.1 uncultured Neisseriales bacterium | reverse complement strand
GCGCCGGAAACCAACGCGCCACCACTGCCGGAAGGCGACGTACCGGACATCGGCGACGAGCAATACGGCCGGCAGGAAGAAGCGATGGACGCCCTGCGCGACTACCGCCCCGGCGACCCCTTGCGCCGCATTGCCTGGCGGCACAGCGCCCGCACCGACACCTTGCTGACGCGCACCGGCGAATCCGGTGCCATCCAGCGGGTGGTGCTGGACTGGCAGCAGCTCACCACACTGCCGGAGCGGGAAGACCGGCTGTCGCGCCTTACCGCCTGGGTGCTGCTGGCCGATGCGGCAGGCTGTGACTACGCCCTGCGCCTGCCGGGCCGTGAACTACCACTCGGCCGGGGCGCCGTCCACCGCACCGCCTGCCTGGAAGCCCTCGCCCTGTGGGAAGCGGTATGAACGCCCGGCGCCTGACCTATCGCGAACACGGCATCCTGCAAGGTCTGTTGCTACTCTGCCTGATCCCCGGGCTGGCCGAACAGCCATCCTGGGCATGGGGAATGGCCAGTGTCCTGGCGCTGATCAAAGGCTGGCTGTGGTTGCGTCAGCGGCTATCCGTGCCCCCCATGCTGGCGGGTGCGGCCGGCGTGCTGGCCGTGGTCCTCACCCTGCTGTTCGGTATGCGACTGGGTGGCGAAGCCGGGCGGGACCTGGCGGTAGCCTTGCTCGGCCAATTCGCGCTGCTGAAGCTGCTGGAAACCCGCGATGTGCGCGACGGGGTGTTCCTGCTACAGCTCGGCTTCTTCCTGCTGCTGACGCATTTCCTGTTCGAACAGCCGATGTGGCTGGCGGCGTATGTGATTGCGCTCGCCCTCGCACTGATGCGGACTTGGCTGCTACTGTGCCACCCCGGTGCAGCGGGTCGCACCACGCCGCTGCGGACTATCGGCAAGCTGGCGCTGATCGGCGCCCCGTGGGTGATCGTGCTGTTCTTCCTGTTCCCGCGACTGGAACACCCGCTTTGGCAGTTGCCGCAGAACGTGTCACGGGCAATCAGCGGCGTCAGCGACCAGATGTCGCCGGGCAGCTTTTCCAGCCTGGTCCAGTCGACCGAGATCGCCTTCCGTGCCGAGTTCGACGGCCCGCCACCGCCGCAGGACATGCTCTACTGGCGCGCCCTGGTGCTATGGCAATACGACGGTACCACTTGGCGGACCGCACCCTGGCGCCGCCGCACGCCCATGGGCATTCCGGTCGGCCGGCAAACCGAAACCCGTTACACCATTACCCTGGAGCCGCACCGCCAACGCTGGCTCTACCTGCTGGACCGGGGGCAACGTGTCGTGGCGGGGGGCAACGCCATCTGGTTCGACCAGGATGGCGAAGGCTTCGCCACCGCACCGGTCGACAGCCGATTGCGCTACCAGGGGGGGTCGATCGTCCGCGAAGAAGACCGCAGCGATTTGAACCCGGACACCCGGCAAATCAGCCTCGCCCTGCCTGCTGGCAACCCGAAAACCCGGGCGCTCGGCGCCGAATGGCGTGCCCGCTATTCCAACCCACGGCAACGGGTGGCCGCCGCGCTGACAATGTTCCAAAAGCAGCCCTTTGCCTACACTCTGAAACCGCCACTGCTGGGCGCGGATGCGGTCGACGACTTCCTGTTCCGCACCCGACGTGGCTTCTGCGAGCACTATGCGGGCAGTTTCGTCTACCTGATGCGCGCGGCCGGCGTGCCGGCCCGGGTGGCGGTCGGCTACCTGGGCGGGGAACTCAACCCGGTCGGCCAGTACTACATCGTGCGTCAGGCCGACGCCCATGCCTGGGCCGAAGTCTGGTTGGAAGGCGAAGGCTGGCGCCGCGTTGACCCGACTGCCGCCGTGGCACCACAACGGGTGGAACGGGGCATCGACGAAGCGCTGCCGGGCGAACTGCTGGCGGTGCGCGATACCCGTGCGCCGGGCTGGCTACTGTCGCTGCGCTGGCGGCTGGATAACGTGATCAATACCTGGAATCGATGGGTGCTCAGCTACGACCGCCAGCGGCAGAACGAACTGCTGCGCCGGCTCGGCTTCGATGACCAGGACGGCCTGGGCATCGCCCGCCCGCTGGTGATCGCGGGTACCGCGCTGTTACTGGCCGGCATGATTCCGCTCTACTGGCGCCGTCGCCGTGGCCCGCGTGATCCGCTGCAACAGGAATACCTGCGCTTCTGCCGCCAACTGGCCCGGCTGGGGTGCGAGCGACAACCGAACGAAGGCCCACGTGATTTCGGCGACCGGGCTGCTACCGCCCTGCCCCGTCGGGCTGGCGCCATCCAGAGCTTCATCGACCGCTATGTCGCGCTCCGTTACGAAGGGCTCGCGACGGCCAACGGGGCGATGGAATTGCGGCGGCTGCGCGAGCAGTTGAAGCGGCGGTAACCTGCCTGTTGTAGGTTGGGGTGAGCGCAGCGAACCCCAATGATCAATGCATCCACAACCGCCCGTTTTGCGCTTTGCCCCTCGCAGTTGGGGTTCGCTGCGCT
>CBIHQA010000629.1:0-2471 GCA_966211475.1 uncultured Neisseriales bacterium | reverse complement strand
CGAATTGAAGCAGCAGTGTGCATGCGTGGTTGTCACGCATCCCGTCAGTACCTTGTGCGAGCAGTAGCTCCCGACTTCGTGGCACAGTCCAGCGCCTCTCTGCAGCGAAAGACGCCCTTCGTTTTCTCCGCATTCCATCATGCTCATGATCACGTAGATGATGATCGCAATTACGAGACTCCACGGATCGAAGGCAATCACGAACCCCTGTCCCGCGGTTGTGGACGATGCGTAGAGAACCGTGCTTCCGCTCGGCAGCGCTGCGCCGTTCACTGCAAGGGTGAAACCATACGAGCTGAACGTGCCGCTGAAGCCGCCACTGGTGAGAAGCGCCTGCAGCCCGGCGGCGATGAACTCGCGGTTCTCGCTGTTCATCAAGACGTCGTATACGAGGCGAGATCCCGATCCGAAGGCGTTCTGGTTGGTCATGCCCTTGCCGGCGCTATCGGTGAAGCAGCAGTTTTTGATGAGCCGTTGGCGGCACTGCTGGCTCTCGCCGTTGAACACGGTGAGCTTGTCGATGTCCATGTAGACACCGGCTTCGCGCGCAGCCTCCATATAGGCCATCGAACGGGCGAAGTCGCCATCTGCCGTGTAAGCGATGTTGAAGCAGCTGGTGCCCAGGCAATAGACGTTTGTGGGGCAGTTCGTCGCCGTGGTGGTCGACTGGCTCGGGGAAGGGCACTGGTATGTGTCTTGATAGACAGAACATGTGTTGGTGACAGGATCGGTTGTGACACAGGTGCTGCCCGAAGGCGTGCAGCCGGCGGCCGCGAGTGGAGCGCACTCATCGTTCGTTGCGCCCGCCGCGCAGGACATCGTCCGTTCATACGCCCAGCAGGCGCGTGTCACCTCGACGCCGCCAATGTCCTTCGTACTTGGGCCGTCTACGCAGTGATCGCTGGAGGCGAAGCTGCACCGGCCTCCAGGGTCCAGGACAGGGCACCTGTCGTCCCAATGGTCCGTCTGGGTGACGTCCATGCGCGGCTCTTGGAACGTGAGCGGCAAGGTCCAGCCAGACGCGCCAACCACTTTTGCTGGTCCTGCCTCTGCCGCGCAGACAATACCTCCTGACAGTGTTGCGGTAGCCGCTCCAGACCTACACATCGTCCCCCCGTCGTCCGAAGAGACTGGCGGCTCTACCGAGTAGCAAATGGCAGGGTTGCCGGGGCCTCGTCCACCAGATTCGTCGCTACCCTGGCCAAGAAGCAGTTGATCGCCTGCAATTTGACCTGCCGGGCAGGTGTAGATGGGTGTACCGATCTGGAAGGTGTAGGTGCAGTTGCCTCCGGAGCAACCGGATCCGGGCATCGCGACCGCTTTGAAAGGGGACCAGCAGTGCCCTGACCAGTGGGGCGAGAGATCCGTCACTTCCGTCGGTTCGGTGAGCGTCGCCTTCGGCAGCCACACGTGTTGCCAGTCGATGCAAGCACCGTTGCCGCCATGGGCGTAGAACTGAAATCGCTGGCGACCGTCGGTGCTGATGCGGCACTGCGCCTGGGCGTAAATATGGTCGAGGCCATTGCGGTCGGCCTGGGCCTTGGCGAACCAGCTGCCGATCTCGCAGTTCGGCGTCATCTTCGTCTCGACTGTGAGCTCTCGGCGGCACGAGTAGTTTCCGATGCCGGTGTACCGATTGCACATCCGGTTCACCGTGCCAGAGGGCGTCGTGACGGTGGACGTTGTGCAGCCCGAGTAGTACGACGAGAGGTTACCGAGCCCGGAGTCTGGGTTGCGCGCGATCTCTCGCGCAGCGACCCCGGACGGGTCGTGTGGGCCACCCGCCGGCCGTGGTGTGTTCGCCGACGTGACGGCCGTTTGCTGCGCCTGGCACACCGGATCTGTCGGCGTCAGGGTGCAAGCCATCAACTGTGCGTTTGCCTGCGCTGGAAGGTTGGGTGCCCTGTACAGGGACGTTTGTGGCGGCGCCGTGGTGTAGCCGGGCACGTTCGTCGATGCGCCTGACGTGTTGACCGTCCCCCGGATCACCGGATTGGCGGCTTGACCTGCCGAGACGCCTTCCTCGTGTGGACCGGCGACCGCGTAAGTCTGCGTGAAGATGAGAGCAAAGCTGCAGAGGCCGACGATGAAGCGCTTCATGACATCGTCACCTCTCGAGTCTCTTGAGGAACACCGTGGTGTCCTTGTCGAACGAGGGGGCCGAGCGTTGGAAGTACTCGAGCGCGTAGTCGAGGGACACGTCTCCCACCACCGAGACGAATGCGTCTGCGGCAAAACAGGTGTTGCCACCGCACTCCGTCGGCATTGCGCCATTGCGCACGAGCACGAAGGTAGGCGTCGCCGACACGGAGAAACGGTCGAAGGCCTGCGGATCGATCTGGAAGCCGACCTTGCGGCTGCCGATCAGGTCCTTCACCCGCGCAACCGTTTCCTTCAGTGAGCCGTTGACGAAGCCCCGGAGCACCAGGGTGGCTTGAGACCGCGCGGCCTGGTCGACCAAGCGGGTCAGT
>CBIHQA010000628.1:0-2474 GCA_966211475.1 uncultured Neisseriales bacterium | reverse complement strand
GGGTGCCGGGCCGATGCACACCGACTCGTCGGCGAGCTTCACATACTTGGCATCGCGGTCGGCCTCGGAGTGCACGACCACGGTCTTGATGCCCATTTCGCGGCAGGCGCGCTGAATACGCAGCGCGATCTCTCCGCGGTTGGCGATCAGGATTTTCTCGAACATGGCGTCGCCTGTGAAACGTGTAGGGGATACGGGCGGAAGGGGCGCGTGCCCCGGTCGCTTACTCGATCACGAACAGCGGTTCGCCGTATTCCACCGGCTGGCCGTTCTCGATCAGGATCGCCTTCACGGTACCGGCGCGGTCGGCTTCGATTTCGTTCATCAGCTTCATGGCTTCGATGATGCACAGGCGGTCGCCCACGCTCACCGTCTGGCCGACGTCCACGAAGGCCTTGGCGCCCGGCGCACCGGCGCGGTAGAAAGTACCGACCATCGGCGACTTGACCAGGCTGCTCTCCGGCCATTGCGAGCTGGCGCTTGCCGGCGCTTCGGCCGCAGCCGGGGCGGCTGCGGGGGCAGCGGCCGGCGCCGGGGCGGCCGCCATCGGGGCGGCAAACATCTGCGGCAACGCTTGTGCGGCGAAGGCACGGGTAATGCGCACCTTTTCTTCGCCCTCGGTCACTTCCAGTTCGGCGATGCCGGACTCCTGAACGAGGTCGATCAGCTTCTTCAGCTTGCGCAAATCCATGAATGCAATCCTCCGGGGTAGGGCTGCGCCGAGTTACTGCGCGCTGCCGGTCGATAGCCGGGCGAGCGCGAAGTCCAGCGCGTAGTTGTATCCGTCTGCGCCCAGTCCGCAAATCACACCGACCGCCTTGTCCGAAAAATAGGAGTGATGGCGGAACGGCTCGCGGGCGTGGACGTTGGACAGGTGTACTTCGATGAAGGGAATGGCAACGGCCGACAGCGCGTCGCGGATCGCGACACTGGTGTGGGTGTAGGCGGCCGGGTTGATGATGATGAATTCGACCCCTTCGTCGCGTGCCGCATGGATGCGCTCGATCAGCGCATGTTCGGCATTGCTCTGGAAGGTGCTGAGCGACACGCCCGCTGCTTGCGAGCGGGAACGCAGTCGTTCGTTGATGTCCGCCAGGGTGGCCGCGCCGTAGTGCTGTGGTTCGCGGGTGCCGAGCAAGTTCAGGTTGGGGCCGTGCAACACCAGCACGCGCGAGGCGTTTTGCGGGTTTTGCGCTCCAATCTGGCCTGCGTCAGCGGGACGGGTCGAATTTGGCATGGGCGCAAGTTTGCGCAAGATGGTGCAACTTGTCCAGTTTTCAGCGCAAGTTCGCGCAATTTGAATTTCGGTTCACCGCAAGCGGGCTCAACCTGGATGCGGTTTCCCGCAACTTGCCGATCGATGTCGTCACAGCAGCGGAATCAACGCTTTTCGTAGCGCATCTTCCTTGAGCAGACCCAACTGCACCGATGCGACCTCACCCTTGCGGTTGTAGATCAACGTATAGGGCATCACGGCGAGGTTATTGCCGAGCGTTTTCAGCCATTCGGCGCCGTTCTGCTCCGCGATCAGCACCGGGTAGTTCACGCCGAGGCTGGCGGCATAGGGTTTGACCGCATCCGGACTGTCGATCGCGATGCCGACGAATTGCGCGCCTGTGCCGCCCAGTTCACGCTGCAAACGTACGAATCCCGGCATTTCCTCCCGGCACGGCGGGCACCAGGTGGCCCAGAAGTTCACCACCACCACCTTGCCACGCCATTGGTCCATGGCCTGCACTCGGCCGTTGGTGTCGGCGAAGCGGGCATGCCAGATCTCGGTGGCGGGCCCGGCGGGGGTCTGTTGCCGCCATACCGACCAGCCAATGCCGGCCGCTAGCGCGACCAAGGCGATCAGGCCGATGATGAGGAATTCACTGCGTCGTTTCATGCCATTACATCCATGTCTGCAAGCCGGCCAGGAAGGTTGGGGCGTCCTGGAAGCCGATCACTGCCTTGTCCATCCGGACCTTGCCGCTGCGGTCCACCGGAATCAGCGCGGGTGGGCCGAACAGTTGGAAGCGGGTCAGTAGTGCACGGTGCGGTTCCTGATTGGCGGTCACGTCAGCGCGAAGCAACACCGCATCCTTCAGGCGGGCGACCACCTTGGGGTCGCGAAAGGTATCGCGTTCCATTTCGATGCAGCTCACGCACCAATCGGCGTAGAAGTCGATCAGTACTGGTCGGCCGGCGGCTGAGGCGAGCGCCCGGTCCAGCTCTTGCGGGCTGGAGATGGGTTTGAAGGTGAGCGCTGGTGTGGATACCTCGCTGGTCCGTGCGGCGAGGACGCCCAGCGGCTTGAGCGGATCGCGACTACCCGCCAGCAGGCCGACCAAGTAGGCGGCGCCGATCAGCAACAGCAGGATGCCCGCGCCCTTGCCAAGGCGACGCCAAGTGGGTGCGTTCGGCGGCAGGCTGTCGAGGGCGGACAGGAACACGGCCGAACCGATCAACAGTGCGGCGATCAGCAGCATATC
>CBIHQA010000627.1:0-2481 GCA_966211475.1 uncultured Neisseriales bacterium | reverse complement strand
AGAAGCCGATGCCGACGCCGCCGGTCAGCATCTCGGCGGCCACGATCACCAGCCATGCGGTGACCACGGACAGGCGAACGCCGGTCAGCAGGCTGGCTTCGCTCTCGTTGGGTACCAGGTAGTCAATCAACGGCCACAGCGAATCCGGCAATGCTTGCGCCGGCGCCGGGTTCAGCAGCACCGGGCAGCCGGCGCGTTTCGCCCGTTGCGCAGCGTCGGCCACCACCGCCAGCGGGACTTCCAGCTGCAACACCATCAGGGCGGCGTGGTCGATGGTCACCTGGGCGGCATCCAGGCAGGCCGGCGACAGGGTGGCGTTTGCGCCGGGCGCGAGGGTGATGCGGTTCTGGGCGGCATCGTCGACCAGGATCATGGCGACGCCAGTAGCGGCGGCCGGGTCGACGGTCAGGTGTTCCGTAGCGATTCCGTCGGCCTGCATCGCATCGCGCAATGTATTGCCGAAAGCGTCCTTACCAATCCTTCCGACGAACTCCACACTTGAACCTAACCTAGCACAAGCGACGGCCTGATTTGCCCCCTTCCCTCCGGGCAGCACGTCGAAGCCGTAGCCGGTCAGCGTTTCGCCCGCTTCAGGGATGCGCGGCACCCGCATTACCAGGTCCATGTTGAGGCTGCCCACCACCAGCAGGGGCGTCGAAGAAGTTGCAGCAGAAGTCATCGGTCAGTGTTGATCAGGTAATCCGGTTTCAGAGATGGGTTCCAGCGGGCGGCTTCAGGATGGTGTGAAGGACGCCGTCGACGCCCGGATGCGCAACTCCGGCTGCAGCACCACCCGGCGCGGTTCGCTGCGCTTGCCGCGAATCCGCTCCAGCAGCATGTCGACCGCAAGCGCCCCAATGCTTTGCTTGGGCTGGGCAACAGTGGTCAGCGGGGGGCTGGCAAAGCTCGCGAGTTCGATGTCGTCGAAGCCGATCACCGACAGGTCGTCCGGCACCCGCAGCCCGGCCTCGTAGGCCGCGCACATCGCACCGATGGCCATCAGGTCGTTACAGACGAACACCGCGCTGGGCCGCTTTGGCTGACGCAGCAAGGCATGCATTGCCTCGTAGCCGCCACGGCTGGTGAAGTCGCCACGCAGCAGCAGGTGGTCGGACGGTGGCGTACCACCCTCGCCCATCGCCAGCCGCCAGCCGGCGATCCGCTCACGGCTGGGCGCCAGGTCTTCCCGGCCGCCGATACAGGCGATCTGCCGGTGGCCCTGCGACAGCAGGTGACGGGTCGCCAGGTAGCCACCCTGCATGTGGGCGACCTCCACCAGGTCGCAATTGACCTGATCGACCTCGCGGTCCACCAGCACCAGCGGAATCGACAGTTCAGCCAGCAGTTCCGGCAGCGCCGCATCCTCGCCGGAGGACACCACGATCAGCCCGTCGATGCGCCGTTCAGCCAGCACCCGCAGGTAGATGCCCTGCTTGTGCGGGTCGTCGTCGGAATTGCAGAGGATGACGTTGTAGCCCTCGCCGAAGCAGCGGTCCTCGATACAGCGCAGCACTTCCGCGAAATAGGGGTTGGAGCTGTTGGGGATCATCATCCCCACGGTGTGGGTGACGTTGTGCTTGAGGCTGCGCGCCACCGCGCTCGGCACATAAGCCAGCTCGCGGATCGCCGACTCGATGCGCTGGCGTGCGTCCTCGCTGACAAAACGGGTGCCATTGAGCACATGCGACACCGAGGTCACCGACACCCCGGCCCGCTGCGCGACTTCCTTCATGGTTGCCATTCGACCCTGCCCTTTGCTGTCGGGATAGCGGATTCAACCCAGTTTGTGCTCGCTCAGCGACTGCTTTTGTTGCGCCGGCCACGGTACATGTCGAGCACCACGGCGGCAACGATCACGCAGCCGGTAATGATGCGCTTGGTCGGTTCGCTGGCGCCCACCTGCGCGAGGCCAGCCTCCAGTACCGCGATGATCAGCACGCCGAAGAAGGTGTTGATCACCGAGCCGCGCCCGCCCATCAGGCTGGTGCCGCCGATCACCACCGCGGCGATCACCTGCAGCTCCATGCCGATGCCGGTATTGGGGTCGGCCGCTTCCAGCCGCGAGGTCTGCATGAGGCCGGCAAGGCCCGCCAGCAAGCCGGTCAGCGCGAACACCGCCACCTTGATCGGGCGCGGATCGACGCCGGCCAGCCGCATCGCTTCCTCGTTGGTGCCGATGCCGACCATGTAGCGGCCGAACACGCTGCGGGTCAGCACCACCTGCCCGAGCACCACCACCGCCAGCGCCAGCAGGAAGGCGGGCGACACAGTGCCGGCGATCGGTGCGCTCAACCACTCCACCGCACCGCCGACGTATTGGGTACGGGAGTCGGTCACCACGTAAGCCCCGCCACGCGCCACTTCCAGCATCCCGAGCGTGACGATGAAGGACGGTAGCCGCCAGCCGACCGTGATCGCGCCATTCACCGCGCCACAGGCCAGGCCCACCAGCAGGCCCAGCCCGGTGGCCGGCAACAGGCC
>CBIHQA010000626.1:0-2485 GCA_966211475.1 uncultured Neisseriales bacterium | reverse complement strand
GATCTTCGCAAGGATGCACCCAAGAACCCGGACGTCGCCTACGCCGCCGGCGTGCTCGCCTGGCAGGCGCAAAAACCCGACCAAGCCTCCGCCGCGCTGGAAGACGCCATCAAGCTCGGCTACAAGGACGAAGACGCCGTCCGCATCGTGCTGGGCGACATCGCAGCCAAGCAGAACAAATCCGACGTCGCCATCCGCTGGTGGAACAGCGTGGACGGCGAACAGTTCGGCGACGCCCAGCTGCGCATCGCCAAACTGTACGCCCAACAGGGGCGCCTGGAGGACGGGCGCAAGCAGCTGCGAACCGCCGCCGAACAGCAGCCTGCGCTGAAACCAGATTTCCTGCGCATCGAAGCGGGTCTGCTGCGTGACGCCAAGCGCTATCAGGATGCCTACGACCTGCTGACCGTCGCGGTCAGCGAATTCAGCGACAATGCGGAGCTCTTCTACGACCGTGCTCTGCTCGCCGAACGCTTGAACCACCTCGATCAGACCGAACAGGACCTGCGCCAGGTGCTCAAGCTGCAACCTGATCACCCGCAGGCGCTCAATGCCCTCGGCTATACGCTGGCCGATCACTCCACGCGGCTGGACGAAGCGCTCGGCCTGATCGAACAGGCGCTCAAGCTCAACCCGGACGACCCGGCCACCCTCGACAGCATGGGCTGGGTGCAATACAAGCTTGGCCGGCTGGAGGAGAGCCTCGGCTACCTGCGCCGCGCCTATGCGGCCGATGCCAATGCCGAAATCGCCGCCCACCTCGGCGAGGTGCTGTGGCAAATGGGCCAGAAGGAAGAGGCCAAGGCGACCTGGGCGAAGGCCAGCAAGGACGATCCGCAGGATGAAGTGCTGCAGACCACAGTCCAGCGCTTCCAGGCCAAGTAGGGTGCGTTCCTTGGCGGTACCCCGTCTCATCGGTCTGGTTTCCCGTCGGTTCGGCACCACGCTTGCTGCGGTCGGTATCCTGCTGCTCGCCGGTTGTGCCAGCGTCCCGCATCAGGACGGCCCTGATCTCGGCAAAACCGTGTTCGAACTGGAAGGCCGCATGGCGGCCCGCCTGCAGAAAGACAGCGTGCAGGCGCAGCTTGCCTGGCGGCACGGCGCGCGTGGTGACTGGGTCACGCTCACCGGCCCGCTCGGCCAGACGCTCGCCACCTTGTCCCGCACCGAAGACGAAACGGTGTTGCGCACGCCGGATGCCACCTATCAGGCGCCGGATCCGGAGGAGCTCACCCAGCAGGCCCTCGGCTGGCGTTTGCCGGTCGCCGGGCTCGCCTGGTGGGTGCGTGGCCTGCCCATCCCCGACAGTCCGTCTACCCGCCAGGATGGCCCGGACGGCAAGCCGCAGACGCTGGACCAGGATGGCTGGCACATCACCTACCAGCAGTACTATGATCCCGCCGCGGCATCTGCCGACCAGCCTGCGCAAGCCGGCCTGCCGCGCAAACTCAATCTGACCCGCGAAGACGTGGAACTGCGGCTGATCGTCGACCGCTGGGCCACGCCGCCTACTAACACCCCATGAACTGGCAATCGTTTCCTGCCCCCGCCAAGCTCAACCTGTTCCTGCACGTGGTCGGCCGTCGGCCGGATGGCTATCACCTGCTGCAAACCGCCTTCACTTTCATCGACCTGGAAGACCGGATCGACATTGCCGTTACCGACGATGGTGTGATCCGGCGCGAAGGCGACATCCCGGGCGTACCGGAAGACAGCGACCTTACCGTGCGTGCGGCCCGCCTGCTCCAGCGGCATACCGGCAGTCGCCAGGGCGCCGCCGTCCGGGTGACCAAGAACATTCCCATGGGTGGTGGTGTCGGCGGCGGCAGCTCCGACGCAGCAACGGTGCTGCTCGCGCTGAACCACCTTTGGGGCACCGGACTGAAGCGCGCCGAACTCCAGGCGCTCGGTCTCGAACTCGGTGCAGACGTGCCGGTATTCATCTTCGGGCAAAGCGCGTTTGCGGAAGGCGTGGGCGAGGCCTTGGTGGGCGTCGAGCTGCCGGAGCGATGGTATGTGCTGGTGACGCCACCCGTGACCGTGCCGACGGCCGACATCTTCCGCGACCCACTATTGACAAGGGGCACGAAGCCCGTCACAATTGCGGTCTTTCAACGCCCCGGCTTTGATGATCTGAAAAACGATCTCCAACCGGTAGCGTGCAGGTTGTTCCCGCAAGTGTCGCGCGCCCTCGATTGGCTGGCGCTGCACGAAGACCCGGAGACGGGCAGAGCGAGGATGACCGGCTCGGGAGCATGCGTATTTGCTCCCTTCGCCTCCCGGGAGGCGGCCGAAGCAGTGCTTTGGCAAATTCCGGCAGATTTGCAAGGCTGTGTGGTCCGAAGCTATAATCGCCACCCGCTGCACGGCCTGATAAGCGACTGAATGTATGGCGACTGATTCAGCCGCTTGCATGAAAGTTACAGGGGAGTCGCCAAGTTGGTTAAGGCACCGGATTTTGATTCCGGCATTCCAAGGTTCGAAT
>CBIHQA010000625.1:0-2486 GCA_966211475.1 uncultured Neisseriales bacterium | reverse complement strand
ACCTGCTCAACCGCACCGGCTTCGGCCCGGACCGCACAGCCATCCAGCAATTCGCTACGCTCGACCGCGAACAGGCAGTCGATACCTTGCTGAGCGGCGTACTGACCCAACCGGTCACCACCCCCGATCCCGACGTACTGACCTTCGTCACCCCACGTACCTACCGCGAGGCCGACGAAACCACCAAGAAGCAGCTCCGCCAGCAAGAACGCGAACGCGAGCTGCTCCTACGCAGCTGGTGGTACGGCGAGATGCTGACCACGCCGTCGCCGCTGACCGAACGCCTGGTGCTGTTCTGGCACAACCACTTCACCTCCAGCCTGGAGAAGGTCAAATCCGCCCGGCTGATGTACGACCAAAACCAGTTGTTCCGTCGCGAGGCGCTGGGCAATTTCCGCACGTTGCTGCATAACGTGTCGAAGGACCCGGCCATGCTGGTCTACCTCGATACCGCGCACAGCCGCAAGGACAAGCCCAACGAAAACTACGCCCGCGAGGTGATGGAGCTGTTCACGCTGGGCGAAGGCCACTACGCCGAGCAGGATATCCGTGAAGGCGCCCGGGCGCTGACCGGCTGGACCGTCGACCCGGACACTGGCGCCTTCCTGTACAACCGGCGCCAGCATGACGACGGCGACAAGACCATCCTCGGCCGGCAAGGCCGCTTCGACGGCGACCAGTTCCTCGACATCCTGCTGGCGCAGCCGGCCGCGTCGGAACTGGTCACCCGCAAGCTATGGCGGGAATTCGTCTCGCCGACGCCGGACGAGGCCGAGGTACAACGGCTCGCCAACCAGTTCCGCCGGCAGGATTACCAACTCAAGCCGCTGCTGCGCGCGCTGCTACTCACCCCGCAGTTCTGGGATCCGGCAAACCGCGGCGACCTGGTGAAGTCCCCGGTCGAGCTCATCGTCGGTACCCTGCGCCAGTTCCGTCCGCAGGTGGTTGACATGCGTCCCTTCCTCTACACCGCCCGCAACCTGGGCCAGGACCTGTTCAACCCGCCGAACGTCAAGGGATGGCCGGGCGGCAACGACTGGATCAACACCGGCACGCTGCTGGCCCGCAAGCAGTTCCTGGAACAACTGCTGCGTGGCCGCGAAATGCCGATCCTGGTCGGCATGACTCCCGATGCCAACAAGCAGGTGCGCCAGGCCCAGCAAGCCCAACGCCTGCTCGCCAAGATGAATGTCGAACCGGATGCCTGGCTGAAGCAGTTCCCGCCCGGTCCGGCCGGCCGCCAGACCGCGCTGCGGACGCTGTTGCCACTGCCCCAGGACGTGCCCGCCACCGACGATCCGGACGAATGGGTGAAGCAGGTGCTGCTCTCTCCCGCCTATCAGCTCAAATGAGAGCTTGTGAAAATTTCTGCTGTGCGGCCCGACCCTTCGCCTTTGCTCAGGACAGGTCTTGCCCTGCGATGCTCACCGTACCCTAGTACGGCTGCGCTTCTCGGACCAAGCTAGGGCCGCTCGCGACGAAATTTTTCACAAACTCTGAGTGAGAAGACATCATGAACCGTCGCCATTTCCTCTCCAGCCTGTCCGCAGGCGCCCTGCTGGCCGGCTTGCCGGATATCGTACTGGCTGCCGGCAACACCCCGACCTACCAGCGACTGTTGATCCTGGTTGAGCTGAAAGGCGGCAACGACGGGCTCAACACCGTCGTCCCCTATGCCGACCCGCGGTATGCGCAGTATCGGCCTCGGCTCGCCCTGGCCCGCGACACACTGCCGCAGCTCACCGACCGGCTTGCCCTGCATCCCAAACTGTCGCCCTTGATGCCGCTGTGGCAGCAGGGCGAGCTGGCCGTGCTGCAGGGCATCGGCTATCCGCAGCCCAATCTCTCCCACTTCCGTTCGATCGAAATCTGGGACACCGCCTCCGCCAGCAACGATTACCTCAGCGACGGCTGGCTCACCCGTCAGTTCAAGGCCGCGCAACCTCCACGCAGCTTCGCCGCCGATGGCGTGATCCTGGATAGCCAGACGCTCGGGCCGCTGGCGGGCGGGTCGCGCGCCATCATCCTCGGTGGTGGCCAGACGCTGCGGCCGATGGCCGACCCGGCCATGTCCGGCAATGGCAATGCTGCCCTTGCCCACTTGATGCAGACCGAGGCCGACCTGTCCGCTGCCGCCAACGGGCTGCATTTCCAGCCGGTCGACAGTGACTTCCCGAAGCACACCTTCGGCAACGACATGCGGCGCGCTGCCGAGCTGATCGCCGGCAACAGCCAGGTGGCCGTCATTCGGGTCAGCCATGGCAGCTTCGACACCCACACCAACCAGTTGGCCACCCAAGGCCGTCTGCTGGGAGAACTCGCCGAGGGACTGGTCGCCTTGCGCGAAGCCCTCACCCGGCTTGGCCGCTGGCAGGACACACTGGTGCTCACCTATGCGGAATTCGGCCGGCGGGTCGCCGAAAACCAATCCGGCGGCACGGATCACGGCACGGCCAATGTTCATTTCGCGCTCGGCGGACGGGTAC
>CBIHQA010000624.1:0-2494 GCA_966211475.1 uncultured Neisseriales bacterium | reverse complement strand
TCATCAACCTATTGGTGTAACAGCGTGGAGAGGAAGACTCGCCTCCATCATCGGCGATCAACTGCCTGACTTCAAACGCCTTGCTCACATGATGGACTCACGCGCTGTTACCACGCGGCGCGTAAAATCAGTTGGCACGAACCATCACTACACCCGGAGTCCTCATGTCCTTAGAACCCTTGCTGCGCTTCCTCCACCTTGCCAGCGTCACCGCCTGGGTCGGCGGCATGTTCTTCGCTTATGTCTGCCTGCGTCCGGTGGCGGTGGAGCTGCTGGAGCCGCCGCAGCGGCTGCGCCTGTGGCGGGGTGTGTTCGCCCGCTTCTTTCCGTGGGTGTGGGGTGCGGTGGTGCTGATTCCTCTATCCGGGTTGTCGATCATTGGCCGGACCGGCTTCGCGGCGGCGCCGGTTAACTGGCACCTGATGATGACGGTGGGGCTGGTGATGGTAGCGATCTTTATCTATGTATTCGCCATCCCTTACGCGGCCTTGAAGCGTGCGGTGGACGCGCAGGACTGGAAGGCTGGCGGTGCGGCGCTGGGGCGCATCCGGCAGTGTGTCGGGCTGAATCTGGCGCTGGGGTTCCTGACCATCGCGCTGGCGACGCTGGGCCGCTGGTTCGTATAAAACAATCCGCCTAGCGCGTGCCGTACAGTTCGCCCGATACCTCTCGCAGCGTCCGCAGCATGGCTTCCGCACTGGGTGACAGCAACTGGTCGCGGCTGGTTATGATACCGAAGGCGTCCATCTTGCAGTCCAGGTCGATCGGCTGGATGGCCAGCATGCCGTGCGACTCGTAGTGGCGGACCACTTCCAGCGGCATGACCGCAATCATGTCGGTCTGTTCCAGCAGCGAGGTCAGGATCAGCTGCGAGCCGGTTTCCACCACGTTCTTGGGCGGTTCCAGCCCCTGCTGGCGGAACAGCAGGTCGAAGCGGTGCCGCAGCACGCCACCGGAGGGCGGCAGCAACCAGGCGGCGGACATCATGTCGCGCAAGGTGAGGCTGGAAACCTGGATCAGCGGGTGGCCGGTGCGAGCCGCCAGGCAGACCGGCTCGTCGGCCAGCAGTTCGTAGGATAGGCCGCTCTTGTCGTGGTCTTCGAACAGACGCGCGACCAGGATATCGAGCTTGCCGTCCTGTAACCGGGGTAGCAGCACGTCGCTGGTGTCCATCTGCACATTGATCTGCACATAGGGAAATTTCTGCTTCATCTGGGCGATGGCACGCGGAATCAGCGTGGTCCCGGGCCCCATGATCACCCCGATGCTGACCTGGCCGGTCAGGCCGGCCTTCAGCGCCATGATCTCGTCGTGCGCCTGGCTGAGGTTGGACAGCACCATCCGGGCGTGGCGGATCATGATCTCGCCGTACCAGGTGGGCCGCATGCCACGCGGCAGCCGCTCGAACAGCGACACCCCCAGCATGTCCTCCAGATCCTTCAGCAACTTTGATGCCGCTGGCTGCGTCATGCCTAGCGCTTCGGCTGTCTTGTGGATGTTGCGTTCCTCGTCCAGTCCGACCAGCAGCAGCAGTTGCCGGGTTTTCAGGCGGGCGCGGATGAACCAGTTGGAATAGCTGACGGCCATGGTGGCTCCGGTGTTGCTGCTAGCAGGTGGAGAGAGGAATCCACCCGTAGGTTGGATTGAGCGAAGCCCAACGCAGCTGCGTGGAGACATCGCCTGTTGGGCTTGGCTTCGCTCAACCTAAACCTACGGGCTACGAAAGGTTTTGTAAGGAGCGTGTAGCAGAAACATATCAGAATCGATATCACTTTAGCGAATAATTTCATTAGATATGTATGTCTGGTTCTCTTAGTATCGGCTTCAACAAAACGTCGCCTTGATGGCGATCAAGATACGGAGACACCTGTGACTCAGCTTCGTCTTATTCAGTACCGCACCACGTCCCCCCAGACCGGTGATGCGGTGACCCGCGTGGCCGTTGTATCGGCCGACGGCGTGACCGCCCGCCCGGTTCGGGATGTGTCGACCACTTATGCGCTGGCTCAGGCGGCCATCCGCGCCGGTCGCGACCTGGCCACGCAGATCGATGCGCTGGGGCTGGACGATGCCATCGACTACGTCGGCCTGCTGCAGGCGGGGCACGTTCTGCCGCCGCTGACCCATCCGGATCCGGCGCACTGCTATGTGACTGGCACCGGCCTGACCCACCTTGGCAGTGCGGCCGCTCGCGACAAGATGCACCAGAAGCTGGACGGCGACGAATCGGCGCTGACCGATTCCATGCGGATGTTCAAGTGGGGTGTGGACGGCGGCAAGAGCCAGGGCGACCAGCCGGGTGCGCAGCCGGAATGGTTCTACAAGGGTGACGGCGACATCGTCGTCGGCGCCGGTGCGGCGCTGCCTTCGCCGGATTTCGCGCTCGATGGCGGCGAGGAGCCGGAACTGGTCGGCCTGTACGTGATCGGCCCGGACGGCCGGCCGTGGCGGCTGGGCTTCGCGCTGGGCAATGAGTTCTCCGACCATGTCACCG
>CBIHQA010000623.1:0-2497 GCA_966211475.1 uncultured Neisseriales bacterium | reverse complement strand
GCCGGCAAGAAGATCAAGATCGAGATCCACAACACCGGCAAGACGCCGCTGGAGTTCGAAAGCCGCGAGCTGCGCAAGGAAAAGGTGCTAGGCCCCGGTTCGTCGTCTTTCGTGGTGATCGCGCCGTTGTCGAAGGGACAGTACAACTTCTTCGACGAGTTCCATCAGGACATCGGCCAGGGCACCATCATCGCCCAGTAATTAGATGGAAGCAGGGCGATGCTCGGTAGTCGCCCTGCTCGCATGATTCAACAATCGATTTTTTGACTTTATCTGGAGACCTCACATGAAGCGCTTTCTGCCCGCCCTGATCCTGGCCGCTTGTGCCGCCGCCCACGCCGAAGATGCCCCGGTGTTCAAGATCGAACTGGTCGACGGCAAGATCACCCCGCAACGCGTGGAAGTGCCGGCCGGCAAGGATTTCAGCCTGGAAATCCACAACGGTGGCAAGCAAGCCGCAGAGTTCGAAAGCAAGCCGCTGAAGAAGGAAAAGGTGATTGCCCCGGGCAAGACCACCACGTTGAAGGTCAAGGCGCTGAAGGCCGGCGAATACAAGTTCGTGGAAGAGTTCCACGAGAAGGAAGCCAGTGGCCAGGGCGTGATCGTCGCCAAGTAAGCGGGTTGTATCGCATTACTAATGTTTTCGAAAGTAAAGGCACCTTTCGAAAACCATTTGTTTAGTCGAATCGCGGGCAAAGCCCGTCAATTCGACAAACCAAATGCTCAATTGACAGTTTTCACCGTCCTTTCTTTCGAAAGGACTAGTGCCCGGCACCGTCCCTAGCCCGGACGGTGCTTCATCAGTAGCAGGCCGGCGTGGGTCGCCGGCGGGAGTAGTCGGTCATGGGACAGGTCGTATTCATCGTCTGGCGCGAAAGCGTGGAAGCACTGCTGGTCGTCGGCATCCTCTATGCGTGGCTGCGTGCCAATCCGGAAGCGGCAGCGGGCCGTCGCTACCTGTGGGGCGGCGTGGTCGCCGGCTTGTTGCTGTCGTTCGTGCTGGCTGGGGCCCTGCTGGCCTTTGCCGAGGCATTCGAAGGCGAACGGCAGGATTACTTCCAGCTCGGCATGGTGATGGTGGCCGCGGTGCTGATCGTGCAGATGGTGTTCTGGATGAAGAAGCACGCCCGGACCTTGAAGCGCGACTTGGAGCATGGCTTGTCCCAACGCGTGGCGACCGCCAACTGGTGGGGCATGCTGGTGGTGGTGGCGCTCGCCATCGCCCGCGAATGCAGCGAAACGGTGGTGTTCCTGTACGGCCTGGGCGCCGCACAGCAAGGCGCTGACTTGCCGATGTTCATCGGCTCTGCGCTGGTGGGCCTGGCGGCCGCCTTTGCGACCTTCCTGCTACTGCAGGCCGGCACCAAGATCTTCTCCTGGCGGACCTTCTTCCGTGTGACCGAAGTCATGCTGCTGTTGCTGGCTGGCGCGCTGATGGTGACCGGTGTCGAGAAGATGATGTCGCTTGGCTGGCTGCCTGGTCTGGTCGACCCGCTGTGGGACACCAGCTGGCTGCTGGACGACAACGGCAAGATCGGCGGACTGCTCGCCGCGCTGACTGGCTACCGTGCCCAACCGGCACTGACCACGCTGCTGGCGCTGGGCCTGTACTGGGTGCTGATCTGCTGGGGTCTGCGTCGCACCGGCGCGGTGCCGGCCACGACGCAGCCGCGCGCGGCCTGAGCCGGATGAGCCTCATTGCCTGATTCACTCAACGCCCGCCTTGCGGGCGTTGTCACGTCCTGAAGCCGTTGCCAAGACCATGAACGCCCCACTCGTCTTCCACCCCAAGGTTCCTGCCAGCACGCCGTGGCTGACCCGGCTGGGCCACTGGATGCGCGACCATCGCAGCCTGATCCTCGGCGTGCAGTGGCTGGTGGTGATGGCGTATGCCTTCCTGCTGATCGTGCCGGTGTTCCTGCCGCTGCCCGATGAAACCGCGCACGTCTGGAACAACCTGACGGTGGTCGCACAATTCGCCTTCTGGGGCGTGTGGTGGCCGTTCGTGCTGGTCAGCATGGTGTTACTGGGCCGGGTGTGGTGCGGCGTGCTGTGCCCGGAAGGCGCGTTGACCGAGTTCGCCAGCCGCTGGTCGCTCAACAAGCCGATCCCGCGCTGGCTGCGCTGGGGCGGCTGGCCCTTTGTCGCCTTTGCAGGTACCACGGTCTACGGGCAGATGGTCAGCGTCTACCAGTACCCCAAGGCGGTGCTGCTGGTCCTGGGCGGCTCCACCGTCGCCGCCATCGCGATGGGCCTGGTATACGCCCGCGGTAAACGGGTGTGGTGCCGCTACATGTGCCCGGTGAATGGCGTATTCGGGCTGCTGGCGAAGCTGGCGCCGCTGCATTTCAAGACGGACGAGGCGGCCTGGCGTGCCTCCTACCATCACGGCAAGGTGCCGCCGGTGGACTGCGCGCCGCTGCTGCCGCTGCGTCAGCTCGACAGCGCCAGCCTCTGCCATAGTTGCGGCCGTTGCAGCGGCCACCGCGACGCGATC
>CBIHQA010000622.1:0-2501 GCA_966211475.1 uncultured Neisseriales bacterium | reverse complement strand
CTGGTGAAGGTGCTGGGCATCTACCCGCCCGGCACGCTGGTGCGGCTGCAGAACGGCGACGTGGCGATGGTCACCCGCCGTACCACTCATACCGCCGCGCCGAAGGTGGCGGTGCTGATGACCTTCCGCCGTGCGCCGGTCTGGCCGCCGGTGCAGCGTGATACCAACTCGCAGACCTCGCAGGTGGTGGAAGTGGTGTCCGCCGCCAAACTCAACCTGATCCTCCCGGCTCCGTCGCGCATCTGGGGGTTCGAGGCGGCCTGACCCCCTCGTCGATGGACTGCGGAGCACCCGATCAGCTTCTAAGCTGAAGGGATGTTCCGTACCTTGTTGCGCTACTTGTTCGGTAGCGCTCCCTCACCCGAAACCCCGAGCCCGCCCCCGACGCCCGTGGCGGAACCGGCGGCAGACGCGCGTAGCGCAGCCGACTACCAGCACGGCGTGCTGTGTCGTCACACGCTGCTGGACCGCGACGAACGGGTAGCCGCCTACGAGTTCCTGCTCAAGCAACGGGTGGTGGACCGCCTGCGCCACGTCAGCGCCGCCACCTTGCGGCTGTACGACAAGGCCCTGCTGTCCTGCCTGGTGGGCATGGATCTGGGGCATCTACTGGACCGGCGCTGGGCACTGGTGCCGCTGACTCCGGCCTCCTTCGAGGACGCGATGGTGCGGCAGTTGCCGCGTGATCACGTGGTGATCCTGATCCAGCCGCGCGAAGGCGCACCGCTGGACTGGAGTGCCGCCGAGCGGCTGATGCTGTTGACCGACGCCGGTTATGCGCTGGCCTACCCGGTGGATAGCCTGCCGGACCTGCCCGAACTGCCGCTGCCGGCTCCGCATCTGCTGATCGCCGACTTCCAGCGGTTGGAGGTGGAGGCCTTGCAGGCGCGCCTGTCGCTGCTGCGGATGCGCTGGCCCACTGCAGCTTGGGCCGCCACCGGCCTCAATGGCGAGGACGAGTTCCATGCCTGCTTCGACGGGCGGATGGGCGTTCCTTTTGAGCTGTTCCAGGGGCCGTTCGTCACCCGGCGCGAGGACTGGCATCAGAATCACCTCGACCCCACTCGCAGCCACCTGCTACGGCTGCTGACCCAGCTTCGGCAGGATGCGGAACTCGCCAAGATCGCCGAAAAACTGCGCCGCGACCCCAAGCTGGCCTACAAACTGATGCGCTACCTCGGCTCCGCCGCCAGCGGCCTGACCCGCCCGCCGGAAACGCTGGAACAGGCGCTGATCCTGCTCGGCCGCGACCAGCTGACCCGCTGGCTGACCTTGCTGCTGTACCAGGCCGATGGCGACCATGGCCGCGACCTGACCCTGCTGGAAACCGCACTCGCCCGCGGCCGCCTGATGGAAACGCTCGGCAAGCCGAGACTGGGCGCGGAACACGGCGACGCCCTGTTCCTGACCGGCCTGTTCTCGATGCTCGACCTGGTGCTGCGGCAACCGCTGCATCTGGCGCTGGCCCCGCTCAACCTCACCCCCGCGGTGATCGATGCACTGCTGTCGCAGCATGGTCCGTATGCGGACTATTTGGGGATTGCACTGGGCTGCGAAACGGATGAGGCGGCGGAAGAGCCGGTGCTCGATCGTGTGGGCGTCTCGCCCACCGACCTTGCGGAAGCGTCTGTCGACGCCATCGCCTGGGCGCATGCAGCACTGGCGGCAGAATAAGACCCGCAGCCCTGGCCGGTTGAGCTGAGCGAAGAACAGGGCAACGTGGAACCTGTGCTTTGTTGGGCTTCGCTGCGCTCAACACCAACCTACGCGAGCCTTCTGTGCTCGTCTTCTCACCGCCCATCCGGCAGGCGTAGCGCTTGACCATCGATGGCGGAAGACGCTTCGCTTTTCTGCCCTACGGCGCTCCCCACATCCACCTTCGAGCGAAGCGAGGCCCTCCCGCCGGCGGGC
This sequence comes from uncultured Neisseriales bacterium, assembly GCA_966211475.1. Classification (GTDB taxonomy): domain Bacteria; phylum Pseudomonadota; class Gammaproteobacteria; order Burkholderiales; family Leeiaceae; genus Leeia. Next base: position 590 of record CBIHQA010000622.1, on the reverse strand, counting down.
GGTCTGCCCTTGTTCTTAGCGGCTTGCCGCTTAGAACTGGGCGATGCAGAGCTAGCAGGGAGGGTGGGAAAGTCTCAGAGTCGGCCGATGTATCTACCGCTCGTCAAGCTAGCAAAGCTTGCTTTGCGCCCATCGACTGGCGTGGCCCCCCTCTACCCCCGGGCCGACAGACGGCCCATCTCAACGAGGGGGAGTGGTGGTCTAAGCTGAAAGTGCGGAAAGTGCGCCCGTCGTCGCGGAAAGGAGGTGCGCATGAACATTCTGCACCGCACCCTGAGGCCCGCCACCTTGTTGCTGGTGGGCTGTCTAGCCTGCGTCGCTGCGGCGCGCGTCCCCACTGTGCTCCCGGTGGCTTCGCATGGTCCGCCGAACCTGCTGGCCTCGCTCGGTCCCGAGCCCGCGACCAAGTCCGACGACAATTCCGCCGACGAAGCCTATCGCCAGGTCCGCCATGCCGCCGAGGATGGTGCGGCCGACGCGCAGTATCAGCTTGCCCAATGGTTCGACAGCGGAACCTGGACCGAGCCCGATCCGGGCGCGGCGCGCGAATGGTACAAGCGGGCGGCCGAGCAGGGCCTGCCTCCTGCGCA
>CBIHQA010000621.1:0-2502 GCA_966211475.1 uncultured Neisseriales bacterium | reverse complement strand
GAACGTGCTGCCGCCGATGCGGGCCGCCAACTCGCGCATCGTGCATTCCTGCGGGTTGCCGAGGTTGACCGGGCCGCCGACCTCGTCCGGCGTATTCATCAGCCGGATCAGGCCCTCCACCAGGTCGTCCACATAGCAGAAGGCGCGGGTCTGTTCGCCTTTGCCATACAAGGTGAGCGGTTCGCCGCCCAACGCCTGCACGATGAAGTTGGACACCACCCGGCCGTCGTCCGGCCGCATGCGCGGCCCATAGGTGTTGAAGATGCGGGCCACCTTGACCCGTACGCCGTGCTGCCGGCGGTAGTCGAAGCACAGCGTCTCGGCGCAGCGCTTGCCCTCGTCGTAGCAGGCGCGCAGGCCGTTGGGGTTGACGCAGCCCCAGTAGGCCTCGCGCTGCGGATGTTCGGTCGGGTCGCCGTAGACCTCGCTGGTGGAGGCTTGCAGCAGCCGGGCGCCCAGCCGCTTCGCCAGCCCCAGCATGTTGATCATGCCGTGCACGCTGGTCTTCAGCGTCTGCACCGGGTCGTGCTGGTAGTGAATGGGCGAGGCGGGGCAGGCCAGGTTGTAGATCTCGTCCACCTCCACATAGAGCGGGAAGGTGATGTCATGCCGCAGCGGCTCGAAATTGGGCTGCGGTAGCAGGTGGGCGATGTTGGCGCGGGTACCGGTGTAGAAGTTGTCCACGCACAGCACCTGATGGCCGGCCGCCACCAGCCGGTCGCACAGATGTGAGCCCAGAAAGCCGGCGCCGCCGGTAACCAGGACACGCTTCGGTTGGGTCGGAAGCATGGCATGTCCTTTTAGTGAGTGGCCTGCTGGAACACGGACAACCAGTCGTCCACGAAGCGGCGGATGTCGAAGCGCTCGCAGGCGTAAGCCCGGGCGGCTTCCCCCATCTCGGCGGCCAGGTCGGGCTGGGCGATCAGCAGGTGCATCGCGTCGATGAGCTTTTCCACATTGGTGTCGATGAAGCCGGTCTCGCCGTTGCGGATGACGGTGGCCAGTTCGGTGGTGGCCAGCCCCACCAGTGGCAGGCCGGACATCATCGCTTCGATGGCGGACAGGCCCAGGCTGGTCCAGCGCGTGGGGTGGAAATAGAAGCGGTAGCGCGCCAACAAGCCGGGCAGTTCCAGGTTGGGAATCTCGCCCAGACCGCCGGCGAGTTCGGACTCCATCCCCACCAGGTCGATGGGCGCCAGCCGCCGCGCGGTTTCCAGCACGTCGGCGCCGAGCCGCCGGCCGCGCCGGGCAAGGTGGTTGATCACCGCGATGCCGCGTGGTAGTTCGCCGGAGTAGTGCGGCGGGTGCGGCAGCAGCACGCCGTGCTCTACCACCCGGGTCGGGGTGCGGCCGTTGTCCCACATCAGCCGGTTGAAGTGGGTAACGTGGACCAGCAGGGTGGCGGGGTCGTCGACCGGATGGCGGGTGCCGGTGGGGTGCATCTGCGGCGGGTCGTGCTCCAGATAGACGCGGGGCAACCGGCGTTGCGGGCCGGATAGCAGCCGGTGCTGGTCTTCCAGATAGTGGCGCCGTGACTGGAACAGGATGCAGTCGAAGTCGGTGTCGCGGATGGCTTCCACCGGTACCTCTACCACATTGTCGCCCCAGGGTAGCGAGCCAGCCCGGCCGCCGTAGCCGGCCGATCGTTCGGCATCGACCGGCAGGCAGAAGGTATGCGGCACCTGGCTCAGGTAGTAGAGGTAGTTGCCGTGGACGTGCCAGGTGAGGATGCGAAGCGGGGTGGACATGTCGGGTCCTTTCGCTGTGCGCGCCGTTCTTCAGTGTTTGCGGAAAATTCTACTGCGCGCTTCGATCTTGGCCCTGTGATGCTCACCGTACCTCAGTACGGTTGCGCTTCTCGGACCAAGCTCAAAGCGCTCGCGACGAATTTTTTCCGCAAACACTCAAAACGTCCCGTTGTAGACGGCACACGACCGGCAGATGTCGGGCGGTGTGCCGGATTCCAGCGCCGCGCGGAAGCGCTGATAGGCCGGGCCGTTCCAGACCGTGGCCACGCCGTCGTTCGCCATGCTGCCGAGTTGGGCGCGATCCGGCGTGCTGACCATGCAGCAGGGCATCGCGTCGCCGCGGTAGCTGAGGTAGGCGCCTTGCCAGGGCCAGTCGCAGCGGCGTTGCCGTGGCTGGGCGGGTTGATCGGGCGTGAGCGGTGGCAGGCGCAGCTCCACGCCGAGTTCGTCAGCGGTCCGCCGGGCGTCGTCGAAGGCTTGGGCGACGCGGTCGGGGTGTTCGGTCAGCAGGCTTTCCGTACTGACAAAATCGCGCATCGGGCGGTAAGCGGTAGGCAGATCCTGCTCGCCGTATTCATGGCAGAGATGCTGTACGAACACCGTATCGACACCATGTGCGTGGACCAGCCGGACCAGGTCCGCCAGCTCGTGCAGGTTCCGCCGCATGGCGACGCATACCACCCGCAATTGCGGGGTCTGGCGACCGCTTTCCGTGCGGGCGGCGACCAGCCGGTCCAGGTTGCGCAACACTTTG
>CBIHQA010000620.1:0-2503 GCA_966211475.1 uncultured Neisseriales bacterium | reverse complement strand
ACGGTCGTAGTCGTTCTTGGCCTTGTCGAGATTGGCCAGCGCCTGCTGCAGGGCTGCCTGTGCTGCTGCGGCCGACGACTGTGCGGCCGCTGCCGAGGCCGAGGCCACGCTCACCTGAGCCGCGGCTTGTCCCGCCTGACCGTCCTTGCCCGCAGCGGCTCTTGCGGTGGCCAGCTCGGCTTCTGCCTGGGCCAGCTTCGCCCGGTAGTCCCGATCATCCAGCCGGGCGAGCAGGGCGCCGACCTCCACACGTTGGTTGTCCTGCACCGGGATCTCGGCCACGTAGCCACCGACCTTCGGCAGGATGGGCAGCAGTTGACCGTCGACCTGCGCATTGTCGGTCGACACGTAGTGCAAGCCATTCCACCACTTGTAGCCCAGCCCGGCGCCGATGCCGACGAGCAGCACCAGGAAGACCAAACGGGCCTTCTTCTGCTTGGGCGGGGCGTCGGTGGCCGGGGCGAGCTGATTCTCGGACTGCGGGGCGGACATGCGGGTTACTCCGGTTTGGCGAGGGTATCGGCCTGCAGGCCGCGCAGGAGGAGGTCGATATGCTGGTTCACGTACTGCATCGGGTCGCCAGGCTGGGTTTCCAGCTCGCCGAACGAGTGCTGCCAGATGTTGTGCATCAGCACGGGCGCGATAATCAGCCGGGTGGTAATGGCGACATCTACCGGACGGAACTCCCCGCGCGCGATGCCACGCTCCAGCACGCCGGCGAACATCTTGCGGGAGCGCAGCACCACCTCGCGGTAGTAGAAGGACGCGATCTCCGGAAACTGCATCCCGTCGGTCATCATCACCTTCACCAGCGAGCATTGGCCGCCGCCGATTAGTGCCCGCATCCACTCGGTCAGCAGGCAGCGCAGCAGGTCGGCGGTGCTGCCGGTGTGCTGCTCGATCACGTTCTCGCCCATTTCCAGCAGCGGCAGCACCCGCTCCTGCACCGCCTGCACGAACAAGGCTTCCTTGCTCGAAAAATACAGGTAGACGGTGCCCTTGGTGACCCCGGCGGCCTGTGCGACCTCATCGAGCTTGGTGGCGGCGAATCCCTTGCGGGTGAAGAGCACCATCGCGGCGTCGATGATTTCCTGGGGGCGAGCTTCTTTGCGGCGTTGCCAGCGGGTGTTGGCGGGTTCGGACATGATGGTGCTTCTTGGAAATAACTAACCGGTAAGTAATTTATTATTCATGCATGCAAATGTCAAACAGACTGGGCCGGCTGCTTGCCGGCAGCGGGGACGCAAATCGCGTTATAATCAGTCGTTTACACGATACGAACTGCTTTGGCAGGGCTTGCGGGATCATGGAAGCAGAATTCATCAACAGCATCGACAACGAACTGGCGGACCTCGCCGAGCGCTGCACGTCGCTCAGGGGGTATCTTTGACTACGACCTGAAGGTCGAACGGCTGGAAGAAGTCGACCGGCTGATGGAAGACCCGGCCATCTGGAACGAACCGGAAAAGGCCCAGGAGCTCGGTCGCGAAAAGAAGTCGCTGGAAGGTGTGGTGTTCACCCTGCGTGACATCGACCAGACGCTGCGCGACGCGCGCGACCTGTTCGAGCTCGCCCAGATGGAAGAAGACGCTGACACCGTCGCCGCCGTGCAGGACGACATGGCCCGCGCCCGCGGCGAGGTCGAAAAGCTCGAGTTCCGCCGGATGTTCAACAATCCGCAGGACCCGAACAACTGCTTCGTCGACATCAAAGCCGGCGCCGGTGGCACGGAAGCCCAGGACTGGGCCGGCATGCTGCTGCGGATGTACGTCCGCTACGCCGAGCGCAAGGGCTTCACCGTCGACGTGATGGAAGAGTCCGAAGGCGAAGTGGCCGGCATTACTAGCGCCACCATCAAGCTTTCCGGCGAATTCGCCTACGGCATGCTGCGCACCGAAACCGGTGTGCACCGCCTGGTGCGCGTGTCGCCGTTCGACTCTAACAACCGCCGCCACACCTCGTTCTCGTCGGTGTTCGTCTACCCCGAGGTCGACGACAGCTTCGAAATCGAGATCAACCCGGCCGATCTGCGGGTGGATACCTTCCGTGCGTCCGGCGCCGGCGGCCAGCACATCAACAAGACCGACTCGGCGGTGCGGATCACCCACAACCCGACCGGCATCGTGGTGCAGTGCCAGAACGACCGTTCCCAGCACCGCAACCGCGACGAAGCCATGCAGATGCTGCGCGCCAAGCTGTACGAGCTGGAGCTGCGCAAACGCATGGAAGCCCAGCAGCAGCTCGAAGCCGGCAAGGCCGACATCGGCTGGGGCCAGCAGATCCGCTCCTACGTGTTCGACCAGAGCCGCGTGAAGGACCTGCGCACCAACGTCGAAGTCGGCAACGTCAAGGGCGTGATGGACGGCGATTTGGATGTGTTCATCCAGGAAAGCCTGAAACAGGGCGTGTAAGCCCTTTCCCGGACTATCCGTTACAGATACCTCGTTGCGGCGCCAAGGCGCCCCCCCCCCCCTAAGATTGGACCGAAGAATGAACCTTACCC
>CBIHQA010000619.1:0-2511 GCA_966211475.1 uncultured Neisseriales bacterium | reverse complement strand
GAAGCACTGGTTCTGGAGCAGCCTGACGCTGGTCTGGCCGATGTACACGCAGGTCCTGCTGGCATCGTTGCTGATCAACGTGTTCGCGCTGGTCACCCCGCTGTTCTCCATGAACGTGTACGACCGGGTGGTGCCGAACCAAGCCTTCGAAACACTATGGGTGCTGGCGATCGGTGCCGGCATTATCTTCGTGTTCGATTTCGTGGTGCGCGCCCTGCGGGCCTACTACATCGACCTGGCCGGCAAACGGGTGGACGTGATGCTGTCCGCCAACGTGTTCGAACGGGTGATGGACCTGGAGGCCGCGGCCCGTCCGCCATCGGTCGGGGCGCTGGCAAGCCATTTCCAGGAGTTCGAGGCGTTCCGCGACTTCATCACGTCAGCGACGATCACGGCGGTGGTGGATCTGCCGTTCGTGGTGCTGTTCCTCATCATCATCGGCTGGATCGGTGGCGTTCTGGTGGTCATCCCGGTGCTGCTGGTGCCGCTGGTGATCATCATCAGCCTGTTGCTGCAGCGCCCCTTGGGCGCGGTGATCCAGCAGAGCTTCCGGGTCTCGTCGCAGCGGCAGGCGACGCTGATCGAAACCCTGACCGGGCTGGAAACCATCAAGGCGACCGCGGCCGAGAGCCCGGCACAGCGCCGCTGGGAGCAAGTCGTAGGCGAGATGGGCCGGCTTGCGGTGAAGTCCCGCATGCTGTCGTCGGCTATCGTTACCCAGGCGACCTTCCTCCAGCAGCTTGCGTCCATCGCCACCGTGGTGTTCGGCGTCTACCTGATCACCGAGAAAGAGCTGACCATGGGCGGCCTGATCGCCTGCACCATGCTGGCGAACCGGGCGATGGCCCCGCTGTCGCAGGTAGCCGGCCTGATCAGCCGTTTCCACCAGGCGCGGGCCGGCCTGAACGGCATGGACCGGGTGATGCATCTGCCGGTCGAGCGTCCTGCGGGCAAGAGCTTTGTGCACCGCCCGGCGTTCCAGGGTTCGATCGAGTTCCGCAATGTGTCGTTCTCCTACCCGGGCCAGGATGTTGCTGCGCTGAGTAATATCTCGTTCCGCATCGAACGCGGCGAGCGGGTGGGTGTGATCGGCCGGATCGGCTCCGGCAAGACCACTATCGAAAAGCTGATCCTGGGCCTGTACCAGCCAGCCGAAGGCTCGGTGTGGATCGACGGCGTAGACCTGCGCCAGCTCGACCCGGCAGAACTGCGCCACCACGTCGGCTATGTGCCGCAGGACACGTTCCTGTTCTATGGCACGGTGAAGGACAACATCGTGCTGTCCGCCCCCTACGTTGACGATGCGGCCATGCTGGAGGCCGCAGAGATCGCCGGGGTGACCGAATTCGTCAACCGGCATCCGAAGGGCTTCGACATGCCGGTGGGCGAACGGGGCGAAGGGTTATCCGGTGGGCAAAGGCAATCCGTCGCCGTGGCGCGCGCGCTGCTGATGAACCCGCCGATCTTCCTGTTCGACGAACCCACCAATGCGCTGGATAACCGTTCGGAAGAGCAGTTCAAGCAAAACCTGGCCAAACGTCTGCCTGGCCACACACTGGTGCTGGTGACCCACCGCGCATCGCTGTTGAGCCTGGTGGATCGGCTGATCGTGATGGATGGTGGCCGCATCGTGGCGGATGGTCCGAAGGAGCAGGTCCTGGAAGCGTTGTCCGGAGGGAAGTTGAATGTCGCACGCGCCTGATCGCTCGCCGCGTCGCGAGGATATGGAGTTCATGCCGGTCGGCGCTGCGGCGCTGTACCAGCAACCGTCCAAGGCGGGGGCCGGGGTGCTGTACGCCTTTGCCGGCCTGCTGCTGACCAGCCTGATCTGGTCGAGCGTCGCCCACCTGGACGAAATCACGGTGGCCGAAGGCAAGGTGATTCCTTCGAGCCAGGTTCAGGTGATCCAGAACCTGGAAGGCGGCATCGTGTCGCGTATCCCGGTGCAGGTCGGGGACGTGGTGAAGAAGGGGCAGGTGATCCTGAACCTGGACGACACCCGTTTCTCGTCCTCGCTATCCGAGGCCGAGGTCAAGAAGGACGCCCTGTCCGCCAAGGTAGCCCGCCTGACGGCCGAAGCAGCCGGTCAGCCCTTCGTCCCGCCACCGGAACTGGTGAAGAGCAACCCCAAGGTGATCGAAGAGGAAAAACTGTTCTACCAGTCCCGCCAACGGGAGCTGGATACCACCTTGTCGGTGCTGCGGCAGCAGGCGGCGCAGCGGGCCCAGGAGCTGACGGAAATGCGCTCCAAGGTCGCCCAGCTGGAGGAAAGCCTGAAGCTGGCCACCGACGAGCTGAAGATGAGCAAGCCGATGGCGGACCAAGGCGTGATGGCGCCGGTTGATTTCCTGCGTCTGCAACGCCAGGTGAATGACCTGACCGGCGAACTGAATACGGCGAAGCTGTCGATTCCTCGCATCCAGGGCAGCATGGGTGAAGCCAATAGCAAGATCGAAAGCGCGCTCGCCAAGTTCCGTTCGGATGCGGCAGCGGAACTGGCTCAGGCCCGGC
>CBIHQA010000618.1:0-2513 GCA_966211475.1 uncultured Neisseriales bacterium | reverse complement strand
AGCCCAAGACCCTCGCCTGCTGCGCGCCCTGCGTGATCAGCAGCAGTACCTGCAGAGCGTGGGGCTGCTGCGGTGAGTGGCCCAATCAACACCGGGGGCCCGGCCTTCCCCACCGACAGCGCTGCACAAGTTGGCAATCAAACGTGGCACTTTGAGGGGATGACATTGCGCGACTATTTCGCGGCGCACGCGCTGCAAGGAATCATTGCAAAGGGCGAAGACGAGATGTTCCCCGTTGCTAGGGCAGCGGAGGCCTACGCGCTGGCAGACGCCATGCTCAAGGCTCGGGAAGGCGGTGCCGCATGAACTCCCCCCTCACCCCCCGCGACATCGCAGCCATGACGGCGCACGCCGCTGGCATCAAGGCTGAGAACGACGCCTACACACGCGGCCCCTGGCGCGCTGGTCGCGGCGGCTGTGTCGTATCCGACCATCCGGTGCCCGAGGTTGGCGGCAGTGATCACACCGCCTACTACGGCGGCCACATGGTTGCCGAATCTATTTCGGCTTCCAACGTCCGCCGCATCGTCGCCTGCGTGAACGCATGCGCTGGCGTCCCCACTGAGACCCTCGAACTCGCTGCCTCTTGGGGCGACATCGTGAAGGGTGTCATGGGTGGGGCGCGGATCTCTGCTGAGGCTGCCGCGGTTGGGGCGGGGCTGGATTCCGAATCTCTTGAACAAGGCGAGGTGCTGTGATGCCCCCACTTGAAAACATCAAGTTCGCCGGCGCCTTGCTGGCAGTCGTGCTCGCCCTGGGCTGCGGCCATTACTTGGACGGTGCCCCATCCGACATGCAGGCTGAAGAAGCCACGGCCGCCAGCTTGCGCGATGCGCTCGCCCAGGCCCAAGCCGAGCGGCCTGACCTGTGGACGCCAGAGCGCCGTGCGCGCGCTGATGCAGCTGCTGGGCTGGTGGCACGGGGAGTGCAGCCATGAAGGAGCGTCCGATCCTTTTCAGCGGGCCCATGGTCCGCGCGCTGCTGGATGGCAGCAAGACGCAGACGCGGCGCGCGATCAAGACGATGCCCGAGAACCATTCGGCCATCACTTCGTTTTGCCACGTTGACGGGCAGAGCTGGCGGCTGTTCGGCGACCGCGGCACATGGATGGAGGTGCGTTGCCCCTACGGGCAGCCCGGCGACCGCCTGTGGGTGCGGGAGGCCTGGGCCGAAACCCGGCCTTTTGGCATCCCATGGCCCGCCACCATGACGGTCTACCGCGAGGGTGACAACCGCACGGACTACGGCGGCCCTTGGAAGCCGAGCATCCACATGAAGCGATCGGCAAGCCGCATCACCCTCGAAATCACCGAGGTGCGCGTGGAGCGCCTGCAGGGCATCAGCGATGCAGATGCGCAGGCAGAGGGCTGCCCCTGCTACGTCTGCGGCGGGGCCATGGACGGGCTAAGCGAGTCCGACTGCCACTGCTTCCACAAGAAGGCGAAAGCGAGCGACTTCCGGAACCTGTGGGAGCAGATCAACGGCCTGGGCAGCTGGGCCGCCAACCCCTGGGTGTGGGCCGTGACATTTCGGAGGCTGCCATGACCCGCATGCTCACCCTCGACATGATCGGCAAGGCCCGCCCGCTTTCGCAGTGCGGGATGGAAGAGATGGCCGTCCACCAGCTCACAGCGCGCCCAAGCGGCGGCATCCTCTTCGCCCGCGCAACCGAGCGCGGCCACAAGGACGAGGCCCGGCGCTACCTCGTGGACCTGTTCGGTGATGTTGAGCGGTTTCCTACGCTCAACATCCTCACGATGCCCGGCCTCGACTGGCGCTTCGAGAACAAGCTGCTCGGCCGCCGTGAGGGAGATTGGGCGAACAGCGGGCGCGGCCCGCAACGCACGCGCCTTACCTGCGTGGAGAGCGACCGGGCGATCTATCAAGCCGCCGTCACCCGCATGCCGGGCATGACTCGTCACTGGCGCACGCACCTCCACCGCACGAAGAACGACCCGATCAGGATGGAGGCTTCCCCCGAGTGGGCGGAATGCAGCATCAGCAATCGCTGGGTCAACCGCTTCCACTTTGCCAACGTGGACGACCTGATGGCGGGCCTGCCGCAAGACCAGCGGTTTGACGCCGCCTGGCTGGACTACACCGGCCCCATGACAGCTGTGCGGCTCGCGATCATTCAGCGCTTCTTCGCGCAGCACATCCGCCCCGGCGGCGCGCTCGCAATCACCATTTTGCGCGGGCGCCAGAAGCCCAAGGACGTGCGCGCAATGGTGGCGGCGGGCGGGCACACCGAATGGCTGCTGGGCGCCCTGCCCGGCCATGTGGACCACGACATCAGCTACTCGGACACGGGTAGCCACATGCAACAGCTGTGCGTGGTGAAGCCATGAAAGCCGCCCTCCTCCTGGCCGCCGCCTGGTTCCTTTTCCATTCCGCAGCCCTCGCGCTCTTCATCGCGTGGATGCACCAACCCTTCATCTGACACCTGAACCACTGAGGACCACATGACCGCATCTACAACCACCGAACAACACGCGCTTGCCCTCAGCGGCGCC
>CBIHQA010000617.1:0-2514 GCA_966211475.1 uncultured Neisseriales bacterium | reverse complement strand
GCGGGCCAAACGCGGCTGTGCGGGCCCTAGACTAGCCCCGCTCGCCGTATCCGCGCCCGCAACGCCTCCATCTCCTCCAGCAAATCCGCCACCAGCGCGGCCAATTCCGGCTCCGCGTCAAAATCACGCTCGATCAGCCGGATATGCCGGGCTCGCCAAAGGTCGTGGCTGGTAAAGCGCCATTCCACCACGCTGCCGCCCGGCCCGGTCAGCCGCCCCTCGGAGACGTGCCGCACCACCCAGTCGGGACTCACCGCGCAGGCGGCGGCCAGTTGTTCCAGCGTGAAACAGGCGTCTTCCAGCACCACGCCGACCTGAATATCTTGATTGCGGACGGCTTGGTCGCGAATGTCTTGCTCAAGCATGGTCTAGCGAACCTCCTCGGCACGGGGGTCGAAGGCCAGTTCCCGCGCCATGGTTTCGTACAGTTCCCGTGCACGTGGCGTGGCGGCCGGCGGCACCACCACCTGCACATCCAGCCGCAGATCGCCCGGCGGCTCGCCGGGAATGCCCTTGCCGCGTACCCGCAGCTGGCGGCCGCTGCGGGCGCTCTCCGGAATCCGGATCTTCAGGGAGGAGCCATCGGGCTGCGTGAATGGGACCACCGCGCCCAGCGCGGCCTCCCACGGCGCCACCGGCAGGGTGGCATACAGGTCGCGGCCTTCCACCCGGAAGCGCGGATGCGGCTTGAAATGCACCTCCAGCAGCAGGTCGCCCGCCTTGCCACCACCCAGCGCCGGCGCTCCCTGCCCGGCCAGCCGGATCATCTGGCCGTCCCGCAGGCCCTTGGGGATGCGCACGCTCAGCGTCCGGTCCTCCACCGTCACCCGGCCCAGCGGGTCCAGCTTGGGCACCCGCAGGCTGATCTGTCGTGTGGCGCCAGTGAAGGCGTCCTCCAGGTCCAGCAGCACCTTGGCGTGGTGGTCCTCGCCCTGCCCTTCGTAGCCGCCGGAGCCCCCCGTGCCGAACCCCTGGCCGTGGAAGCCGCGTCCGCCCATCTGCCCGAATAGCTGCGAGAAAAAGTCACTGAAATCGGCCGCCTCCGCCCGCGAGAATCCGCCGCCGGAGAACTCGAACCCTGCGTCCCAGTCCGGCGGTGGCCGGAACTCCTGCCCCGGCTGGGCCTGGCCGAGCTGGTCGTAGGCCACGCGCCGCTCGGGGTCGGACAGCACCGCGTAGGCCTCGTTGACCTCCTTCATGCGCGCCTCGGCATCCGGCTCCTTCGACAGGTCCGGGTGGTATTTGCGGGCGAGTTTGCGGAAGGCCTTCTTGATGTCGTCTTCCGTAGCATCCCGGGGGACGCCCAGCGTCTGGTAGTAGTCTTTGTAGTCCAACCGAGCACTCCTTGAGATGGGATGCGGTCAGCAAAGCAGCATGCGCTTCAGATGGAGGCAAAGCACTTTGGAATCAAGCGCTTGCCGGAGGACGGGCCTGCTGCGGAATCCATCTTGCAGACCATCCCCGTAGGCCGGTTGGACACGCGGTGCGGGGAAATGTGCAATGCAATATCGACCTTGCCCTTGCCGGCGGATGGCGACCAATCCTAGAGTTCGCCTGAGCCGCCAGGGCGGCATCCGTCTGCATCCAACACAAGGAAAGTCATGGCCTCCCTGCTCCAGCGTCTTGCCGTCTACCTGATCCTGCCCGTCGCCTGCTGGCTGGCGTCACCTGCCGCAATGGCGGAGACCGCTAACAACACCATCGGCATCGTGCTGATGCACGGCAAAGGCGGCTCGCCGACCAAGTTCATCCCTGACCTGGCCGGCCCGCTGGAACGCGAAGGCTTCCTGGTCGCCAATCTGGAAATGCCCTGGTCCGAACGGCGCAGCTACGACGTATCCGTCCAGGCCGCCGATGCGGAAGTCGACGCCGCACTGAAAGCCCTGCGCGACAAAGGCGCCCGCAAGGTCTTCGTCGCCGGCCACAGCCAGGGCGGGCTGTTTGCGTTGCACTACGGCGACGCCCACGCCGTCGACGGCATCATCGCCATCGCACCGGGCGGCAATGTGGCCAGCCCGATCTACAACGAAAAACTCGGGCAGTACCTCGACAACGCCCGCAAGCTGGTCGCCGACGGCAAAGGGGATGAGAAGACCCAACTGGGGGATTTCGAGAGTTCCAAAGGCGCCTACCCGATCACGGTCACCCCGGCCATCTACCTGGGCTGGTTCGACCCCGACGGCGCGATGAACCAGATCAAGGCCGAGCAAAGCCTGAACCCGGCGACGCCAGTACTGTTCGTCGCGCCGACCAAGGACTACCCCGGCTTGGCGAAGGTGAAGCAGCAGATGTTCGGCGCCCTGCCGAAAAACCCGCTCACCCGCTTGTACGAACCGGATTCGACCCACCTGGGGGCGCCGGGGGCCTCGGTGAAGGCAGTGATCGGGTGGATTGGGGAGGTGGTGGGGGCGCAGTGAGGTTGAGAGGTCACGGGGTGTAGGCTGCCCCAATCGTTGCGGCCTCCCAAGCCTTCACGTGCCAAACGACTGCGTTCCTTTATTTCGTCGAAACAAT
>CBIHQA010000616.1:0-2530 GCA_966211475.1 uncultured Neisseriales bacterium | reverse complement strand
GCTACCCGTGGATGAATGTACCGCGCCCAGGAGCGCGGACGCGTCGAGCGGCACGGACACGCGCCGGGCAAAGTAAGCGCCATTCGTCTTAAGCTTTCCTTAGGCTTGCCTGGCTAGCATCCCGGCTCGATCGCCAAACGTCTTGAACAGACGCGGCTGCGATCCATGAAACGATTCAGTCGGGAATAAAAAAATGAGCAGGTATTCACCCGGGCACACGGCCTGGTGGTGTGGGGTCGTGTTGTCTCTTTCAAGCATGGTCGTGGGGACGGCCGCTTCGGCACAAGCAGGTACTGCTGAGCCGCCCGGTGAGCCATCGGCGCAGGAGAAGCAAGACACAGCGGCTGGTGCGTCCGATGCCGCCCCGTCCGCGAAAGAGGAGTCCACCAAGGAACTCGCGCCCGTGGTCGTGACCGCACAACGCCGCAAGTCAGCTGTCAGTCGATCGGTGCTGAGTGGCGACGAGCTGCGCAGCGTTCCGGGGACTGGGGGGGATACGATGAAGGCGCTGCAGAGCCTGCCTGGCGTGGCGGTCGCCGACGACAGCAGCAGTGCGCCGGCGATCCGGGGTTCCCGTCCTTCGGACAACGCCTACTACGTTGATTCCTTGCCCGTCGGTTATCTCTTCCACGTGGGCGGTCTGGTGAGCACGGTGCACAGCGATCTGGTCAGGCAGTTTGATCTGTACAGCTCGGCCTTCGGCCCCGAATACGATAACGTCACCGGCGCAGTGCTCGACGTTACCCTTCGGGCGCCCCGCACGGATCGCTTGCATGGCTCGCTTGATGTGAGCTTGCTGGGTGCCGATTTCCTGGTGGAAGGGCCGGTGACCCAGAACCAGTCGTTCTATTTCGCAGCCAAGCGCAGCTATCTCGACCTGTTGCTGAACACCGTCAAGGATGATGATACGGGCGTCATCCTGACCGTGCCCCGGTACAACGACTACCAGGGCAAGTATCTCTGGCACCTGAACGAGGATCACCGCCTGACACTGCACGCCACCGGTGCAGCAGACCATCTCGCCTTGAAGGTACCGGCGGACTCCAGCGTGGCCCTGCAAGACCCGGTGCTCGCGGGCGACAGCGCCAGCGACACGTCTTATGCCACTCAGGCGGTGGTGTGGGATGGTGAATTTGGCAATCGCGTCTCGAACAAGCTGGCCATCGGGCACACCACGAACAAGGAGACAACCTCGCTCGGCTCGGCACTTCGAGTCACGTCAAAAACGAGCGAGGTCTTCCTGCGCGAACAGCTTCGGGTGCGTCCGACAGCGGCGCACGATGTGTTGGTGGGAGGGGCGGTCCAGTCCATCCACGCGGACTATGACCTGAATTTTCGGGACGCCCGTTGTACCGAGTTCGAACCCGAATGTGATTTGACCAGTGCGCCCCAGAAGCACGTGATCGATGGCGTGCAGGCCCATTTCTACAGCGCTTTTGCCAAGGACCGTTGGCAGGTGTCTCCTGGTTGGGCCCTGACCGGCGGCCTGCGCTATTCGCGAGACGGCTACCTTCGCCGCAACTACACCGAGCCGCGCATTGGTGTGGAATGGAAGTGGTCCGACGACACGCTGTTCACTGCGGGCTGGGGGCGCCACAATCAGTTTCCGGAGGGCGACCAGGTCATCAAGGACGTCGGCAACCCGGGGCTCTGGCATGTGCGTGCCGATCACTCCGTTGTGGGCGTGACACAGAAGCTCGGCACCGGTTGGTCGTTGAAGGCTGAGGCCTATCACAAGAAGCTGACTGACTTCGTGGTTGCCGATCCGGCCCTGAATTATGTGAACGGGGGCAGCGGCGAGGCCAATGGTCTGGAGCTGTTCGTGAAGAAGGAGCCGACTTCGGCTTTGTCGGGCTGGTTGTCAGTGAGTTTGTCTCGTGCCCGGCGCCACAACGATGCGACCGGCGAGGAGTTCCCCTTCGCGTTTGACCAGCCAGTGATCATCACGCTGGTGGGAAACTACAAGTTGAACGACCGGTGGCAGTTCGGTGCGAAGTGGAGCTATCACACCGGTGCCCCTGACACCCCGATCGTCAGCACGACGACCGACCCGGACGGTCGCGTGCGGCCCGTCTATGGGCCGATCAATTCCGATCGTTTGCCGAGCTACCATCGGCTCGATCTGCGTGCGGAGCGGACGGTGTCTCCGACGTTCAGTTACTACGTTGAGATGATCAACGCCTACAACCGCAAGAACGTCTCCGGATACACCTACTCGACCGACTATTCGTCGCGCAAGCCACAGACGCAATTGCCGATGATGCTGTCGGTGGGGATCAAGGCTGGGTTCTAGGATTGCGCGGCGCACGAGTGAACACCTCGATGCGGGTCAGAGGGCGTTGTTCGGGAATCGGTCGACGCCGACATGGCCGCGCTGGAGGCGCAGCTCGAAGAGTTGCTGGCCGCGTCTCACTACAAGTCGTTCGACGGGTCGGTCGTCAGACCAAATTCCACAGGATCGAGCCCAGCCAGTACAGGATGCCGGCTGCAAGCATGGTGAAAAAGGCTGCCCAAATCCAGTCGGCTAGTT
>CBIHQA010000615.1:0-2543 GCA_966211475.1 uncultured Neisseriales bacterium | reverse complement strand
CCCGCGACCCCCGGCGTGACAGGCCGGTATTCTAACCAACTGAACTACCGCTCCGCAGCGGTGCAGCGTCGAAAAGAGCTGCGCATTCTAGCGAGAGAAGAATCCTTTGTCTAGGCTTTTTTTCTCGCTGCGAGCGTCTGAATCAGATCACTCGCTGGTGGGTGCTGAGGGATTCGAACCCCCGACCCCCTCCTTGTAAGGGAGATGCTCTACCAACTGAGCTAAGCACCCACACAGCGATTGCCGACTCAACGTTCAGGTACGGCAACCGCGAAAGACGATTAGTTTACCGCGTCTTTCAGGGATTTGCCAGCCCGGAACTTCGGGGACTTGGCGGCCTTGATGGTGATGGCCTTGCCGGTACGCGGATTGCGGCCGCTGCGAGCAGCGCGTTCGCCAACGTAGAAGGTGCCGAAACCCACCAGGGTAACCAGATCGCCCTTGCCCAGCGCGTTCTTCACGGCAACCAGCGCTGCGTCCAGTGCACGACCGGCCGCCGCCTTGGAGAGTTCTGCCGTTGCTGCGATTTCGTCAATCAGTTCGGACTTGTTCACATCCATCCCCTTTCAGTTTGGGTTAAACGACGTTACCAGCACAGGCTTTATAACAAGCCCGAAAATCGCATGTCAAGCCACAAAGCTAGTAAACACGCGGGTTTCCGGCCAGTTTGTCGTAGATTTTTCATATTGCGCTGCGGGATTTCTTCGTCTACCGGGAAATACACACAAAAAAAGAGCGGCGGGAATAACCCGCCGCTCAATTAAATTGCCTGAGCAATCAATGCTTAACCAGCCCCGACACCTCGCCTTCGGCCGGTTTGGCCGCCAATGGCACCTCCGGCGCGGGCTCCGGCTCTGGCAGCGGTTCCGGCTTACGCTCCAGCGCAACATCCAGCACCTGGTCGATCCATTTCACCGGGACGATGTTCAGCTTCTGCTTCACGTTTTCCGGAATATCGGCCAGATCCTTGAAGTTGCCCTCGGGGATCAGCACGTCCTTGATACCACCGCGCAGGGCAGCCAGCAGCTTCTCCTTCAAGCCACCGATCTCCAGCACCTCACCCCGCAGCGTGATTTCACCGGTCATCGCCACGTCGCAGCGAACTGGAATCCCGGTCAGGGAGCTGACCATCGCCGTGGTGATGCCAATCCCCGCACTCGGGCCATCCTTGGGGGTAGCGCCCTCCGGCAGGTGCACGTGCACGTCCAGCTTCTGGTAGAACTCCGGGTCGATGCCTAGGCGCTTCGCCCGGCTCCGGACCACGGTACGCGCCGCCTGAATAGACTCCTGCATGACCTCGCCGAGCTTACCGGTCTGGATCATGGTTCCCTTGCCCGGCATGGTCGCCGTTTCAATGGTCAGCAACTCGCCGCCAACCTCGGTCCACGCCAGACCCGTCACCTGCCCCACCTGATTCGCCTGCTCGGCCACACCATAGGTGAAACGCCGGACCCCCAGATACTTGTCCAAGTTCTTCGGCATCACCGTCGCCTTGGCATCCTTCGGCTTCAGCAGACGGGACTTCACCACCTTGCGGGCGATCTTGCTGATCTCGCGTTCCAGACTACGCACACCGGCTTCGCGGGTGTAGTAGCGAACGATGTCGCGCAACGCCCCTTCGGACACCGACACCTCTTCCGGCTTCAGACCATTGGCTTCCAGCTGCTTCGGCACCAGGTAGTTCTGGGCGATCGCGACCTTTTCGTCCTCGGTGTAGCCGGCCAACCGGATGATCTCCATCCGGTCGAGCAGCGGCCCCGGAATGTTCAGCGAATTAGCCGTCGCGATGAACATCACTTCCGACAGGTCATACTCGACTTCGGCATAGTGATCAACGAAGGTGCTGTTCTGTTCCGGATCCAGCACTTCCAGCAGTGCCGATGACGGATCGCCGCGGAAGTCCATCCCCATCTTGTCGACTTCGTCGAGCAGGAACAGCGGGTTCTTCACCGCCACCTTGGTCATGTTCTGCAGGATCTTGCCCGGCATGGAACCGATATAGGTACGACGGTGGCCACGGATCTCGGCCTCGTCACGCACGCCGCCCAGGCTCATCCGCACGAACTTGCGGTTAGTGGCCTTGGCAATGCTCTGCCCCAGCGAGGTCTTGCCCACCCCGGGCGGGCCAACCAGGCACAGAATCGGCGCCTTGAGGCGATCGACGCGCTGCTGAACCGCCAAGTATTCCAGAATCCGTTCCTTGACCTTCTCCAGACCGAAGTGGTCGGTGTCCAGCACCTGCTGGGCGACGTTCAGGTCCTTGCCGATCTTGGTCTTCTTCTTCCAGGGCAGTGCAATCAGCGTTTCGATGTAGTTGCGAACCACGGACGCTTCCGCGGACATCGGCGACATCATGCGCAGCTTCTTGAGTTCGGCCTCGCACTTCTCGCGGGCCTCCTTCGTCATGTGCGCAGCCTTTACCCGCTTGTCGAGGTCGTCGAGCTCAGCACTTTCATCCGCTTCACCGAGTTCCTTCTGGATGGCCTTCACCTGCTCGTTCAGGTAGTACTCGCGCTGGCTCTTTTCCATCTGCCGCTTCACGC
>CBIHQA010000614.1:0-2558 GCA_966211475.1 uncultured Neisseriales bacterium | reverse complement strand
GGCCCTCGACGCGCCGGGCGATCAGCAGGGCGTAAGGGATAGCCCCGATCAGGCACAGGTGGTCGCGCTGGGCGAAATCGGACAGGCACGCCCACACCAGCACGAAGAAGGCGGCGCCCAATACGGCCGCCCGCTGCCCCGCCGGTCGCTCGGCCAGCAGCGCGGCACTGAGCCCCAGCGAAGCCCCGATGCACAGGAAGACCACGAAACAGAGGACGGTCGTTGCTGGGATACCGGTTGCGGCCGAGATGAAGTCGATCGGCTGGGCCATCCAGTACCAGAGAGGCGGATTGACCTCCATGATCCAGCTGTAGAGGCCAACGCCGCCATTCATGTGCCGGGCGATCCACAGCTGCCAGACCACATCGTGCGACACAGGCATGCCAATGAGGGCGACGAGCGCGCCGAGCCAAAGCAGGCCGGCCAGCACTTCTGGCCACCAGCGGCCAAGCGCGGGCACGAGCCCACGGGAGGGCGTTGCAGCGGATGCAGTGGGCATGGCGTCCACCGGCGGCCGCCTCAGGCTCTCAGAGCCTGCTTGAGCCCTTCCTGAAGGCCCCGGGCGTCCTCGGCCGCCACTTCGGCCAGCGGTGTCGCCCTGATCTCGTTGACAATGTAGAGCGGCCGCCGCTTGGTCTCCATGTACATGCGACCCAGATACTCGCCGAAGATCCCCAGCACGAGGAACTGCCCGCTGCCGATGATCAGGGTCAGCACCGCCAGGCTGGTCCAGCCCGGAACGGCGTGGCCGGAGGCCCAGGCCCACAGAGTGTACCCGAGCGCCAGCATGCCCAGCACCCCCATGGCGAAGCCAAGATGGGAGGCGAAGCGCAACGGCACGGTGGAGAAGCTGGTTACCGCATCGAGCCCGAGGGAGATCATCTTGCGCAGCGGGTAATGCGTGGTGCCGGCAAAGCGGCGGTCGCGGTCATAGGGCAGGGCCGCCTGCCTGAGGCCGATCCAGCTGACCATGCCGCGGATGAAGCGATAGCGCTCGGGCATGGCGTTGAGATGGTCGAGTGCGCGCCGGCTCATCAGCCGGAAGTCGCCCGTGTCCATGGCCAGCCTCACGTCCACCAGCCGCTGCAGGGCGCGGTAGAACAGCCGGGCGCTGGCGATCTTGAACCAGCTCTCGCCGTCGCGGGCGCGACGCTGGCCATAGACGACATCGTTGCCCTCGTCCATCAGCGCCAGCATCTGCGGCAGCAATTCGGGCGGGTCCTGCAGGTCCGCATCGAGGATGAGGACGCGATCGCCCGCGCAGAGCTCCAGGCCGGCACTGAGGGCCACCTGGTGCCCGTAGTTGCGGGCTAGGTCGATCACCACCATATGCGGATCCGCGTCGGCGAGCGCCATCAGCGCAGCGAGGGTACCGTCGGTCGAGCCGTCATTGACGAGCACGATCTCATAGGAGCGGTCAGCCGCGGCACGGCACACGGCACTGACGCGCCGGTGGAACTCGGCAATGCCGGCCTGTTCGTTGAAGCAGGGCGCAACGACCGACAGATACTTCCTGCCCGACCGCATCGAAATGCCATGCATGGATTTGCCCGCCCCCAGAATGGGCATGACTTTAGCGGCGGCGTGTTACCGCGCTGTAAATGTTTGCCAGCAGGGTCAAGGCAACAGGCGTGTATCGGCCGCCGGGGCGGCTATACGTTGCCACTACTTTACAAGGAAATGGTTGGTACGCCCAAGGGGAATCGAACCCCTGTTTACGCCGTGAGAGGGCGTCGTCCTGACCGCTAGACGATGGGCGCGGAAACCATTGACGCACAGTGTTATCGTGATGCCCGCCCGCCAGCAAGGGGGTGGTACGCCCTAGGGGAATCGAACCCCTCTCTGCACCGTGAAAGGGTGCCGTCCTAACCGATAGACGAAGGGCGCCTGTGCGCTGGAGGGTCGTATAGAGGGGTGATTTGTGATGCGCAACCCATTTGCATCGCCAACCCAAACTTTTTTAGCAGCCCGAGAAGGTCACCGGCCGGTTGTACCCGCGGGGGCGGTCCCGCACGTCCACATGGATGAACTGCCGGCCCGGATAGCAGCCCAGCCCGCCCACGCTCGAGGTCCGCATGGCGAAGGCGATCAGCTGGCCCTTGTCGACCCCCGGGATGTAGAAATCGGCCGCCATGCACTTGGTATGGTAGGAATTATCGGCCCCGCCCGCGGCAGCGTTGTGGTGGTTGTCGCGATAGCCCGAGCTCATGATCACCTTGCGCCCGAAATGGCCCTCGAACTCCCAGATGAGGAAGCGCAGCTTGGGTGACAGGCAGAAGGCATTGACCTCGTTGCTGGATACGAAGGTGCCCCAATCCGTACGCTTGCCGGAATAGGCCGCGCCGCTCGAACTGGCGAACATGGCCATGGGTACGCAGGCGGCCAGCGTCAGTGCGCAGACGACGACGGCGGCGATGGAACGGATGATGGCAGGCATGGGCGACTTCCGCGAGACCGCCTGTTGCGCGGGCGCAACAGGCAATGGCCGGTCCGGTGAAGTCGTTAAAATACGAGCGGTTTCGCTAACCTGCCGCTAAGCCGAATAGTTAGCGAAACGC
>CBIHQA010000613.1:0-2571 GCA_966211475.1 uncultured Neisseriales bacterium | reverse complement strand
ATTGTCCGACAAACGGCGGTCGGGAAACATGGTCAAGCCGCTTGTCGGTTGGTAGAGTCGGTCGGGTTTGTGTCCGGAACCGTCCGAGGCACGATGGCCTTCCGTTGCCGGGGAGCTTATGCGCTGTAGCCGTTTACTTGCGACGACTGTTTCGTTTTGTACGAAATCATTTCTGCTCGGCAGCGTCGCACTCGTCATTGCTCCCGCCGCCCGCGCCATGGACATGCAGAAGCAGGGCGATCAGCTCATCCTCACCGGCCCCATCGTCGAAACCGACTACGTTCGCTTCAATAGCCTGCTGACCCGCGACATCAAGACGGTCGTGCTACGCAACTCTGTCGGCGGCGATCTCTGGACCGGGCTCGCACTTGGCAACACCATCAAGTGGCACAACCTGACCACCGTAGCCAGCGGCTACTGCTTCTCGTCCTGCGCGCTGATGTTCTTGGGCGGCAAGGAGCGTTACTTCTCCGACGAATTCGAGGCTGGCAAGACCCTGGTCGGCATCCATAGCCCGTATTGCCCCACCGGCGGCGGTGTTCATCCGAGTGTGCGCGCTTCGGCGTTCCGCTGGATCCGTGAGCAGACCGAGGGCCATTTCGACAAGGCTGCATTTGATCGCTACCAGGCCGAGCTGGGCGACCCGAGCGGCGGCGTGCTGTTCTTCTCTGCGGCGCCGACGGGCCGTAACTCGTCCACCTTGCGCTGCAAGGGCGGCTTCAAGCCCGGTACCTGCACCGAGGTGCCGGAACTCACGGCGCAGGCTGCTGGCTTCGTGACCGATACCACGCCTTTTGCGGTGGCGAAACTGGCCGCCCCGGTTGCGGAAGAGGCGCTTGTGCAGACTGCATCGCACGACGAGGTGACCCCGACGGACTACGTCGGGATGGCCCGCGACCCCCTCTGAATCTTTCCGTATTTCCGGCTTTGTAGGTTGGGTTGAGCGCAGCGAAGCCCAACAGGCAATGTTTCCACGGCGCTGTGTAGGCTGCGGTCCTGAGCTCGTCGAAGGGGCTCACCGCGGTGAACGTTGGGCTTCGCTGCACTCAGCACCAACCTACGAAAACCGTAATGCCTGACCGTTCGGCCAGCCGATCCGGCAGGCCCATCGCCGACGGACTATCCTGAGCGCTTCGACCGCAGGGTCGCTGATCAAGGCCGGCGCGATGCATGCTACCGACTCCCTCTCGGCGCTGTTCGATCCTTTCGGCATTGGCGCCGCCTTTCTGCAGATCCAGCAATCCTGGCTCAAACATCCCGCCTACTCTTTGCATGCGATGAGCGAGTTGCAGCGCTCGCTGTCGGAGGTGGGCGGCTACGCCAATACCTGCCTGATCGACCCGAACGGGCCGGTCTGTGCGGCGGCGGTGGCGGACGACGAGCGCTTCGCCGATCCGGTCTGGCGCGAGAACCCGGCTCTGTGCACCCTGATGCAGACCTACCTGGTCTACACCCGCTGGCTGGAGCGCAGCGTCTACGATTCGCCCGAGGTGCCCAAGAAAATCCGCCGTCGCGCCGCGTTCTGGACCCGGCAGTGGTTCAACGCGCTGGCGCCGTCGAATGCGCTGATCACCAACCCGGTGGCGCTGAAGAAAAGTTGGGAGAACGGCGGCGCCAGCCTGCGGGAGGGCTTGAAATATCTGTTCGAAGACGCGCAGAACAGCGAATTGCCGATGGTCGACCGCAGCCAGTTCGAGGTCGGCAGGAACGTCGCCACCACGCCCGGCGCCGTGGTGTTCCGTAATGAGCTGCTGGAGCTGATCCAGTACACGCCGACGCAGGACAAGGTGCATGCAGTGCCGATCCTGATCGTGCCGCCGTGGATCAACAAGTTCTACATCCTCGACCTGAACGAGCAGAAGAGCATGGTCAACTACTTGCGCCAGCAGGGCTTTACCGTGTTCATCATCAGCTGGAAGAACCCCGGCGCAGACCAGGCCGATACCACTTTCGAGCAGTACCTGCTGCAGGGCATCCAGCCGGCCATCGAGGCGGCCCGCGCCATCTGCAAGGCGCCGACGGTGCATGCGGTGGGCTACTGCATCGGCGGCACCGCGCTGACCACGCTGATGGCCTGGCTGAACCAGGCCCAGCCGGCTGAGCAGATGCCGGTGGCGCATTGGACGCTGTTCGCCTCGCTGGTGGATTTTTCGCGGCCGGGTGATATCGATGCCTTCATCAACGAGGAAAGCGTCAGCACCATCGAACGCCTGATGGCGCAGCAGGGCTACCTGGACGGCAAACAGATCGGCTGGGCGTTCCGCATGCTGCGCCCCAATAGCTTGATCTGGCATGACTATGTGCACCGTTACCTGCTGGGCGAGCCGCTGCCCGCGTTCGACGTGTTGTTCTGGAACGCCGACAGCACCCGTTTGCCGCGCGCCATGCACAGCTTCTGCCTGCGCAATTTCTATCTGGAGAACCGGCTGGCCAGGCGTCACGCGCTGACCATCGGGCAACAGAAGATCGACCTGTCGCGCATCACCCAGCCGCTCTATCTGGTCGGCACGCGGGAAGACCACATCACCCCCTGGCGCGGCACCTTCCACACCGCCAGCCTGGTTGGCTGCC
>CBIHQA010000612.1:0-2572 GCA_966211475.1 uncultured Neisseriales bacterium | reverse complement strand
TTGGCGCCAACCGTCAACCGGAAAAAAATCGGGCGGCCCCAGGCCGCCCGATTTCCTCCACTGTCCGTTTGACGACCGGATCTAGCCTTGCTCAGTCCACCCCGTATTCCGGGTTGTTCAGCAGCTTGGCTTCGATCGAATGGTCGTACTCGCCGGTTTTCGACTTGCTCACGTACTCCAGTACCGAGATGTCCGACAGCACGTCCGGCGGGAACCCCTGCCGGTCGCCGCGTGTGTCGAACACCAGGCTGTTCAGGTATTCGGAACAGGGGGCCGGATATTTCCAGACCCGGATCATTTCGTTCAGCACGCGCTCGAAGCGCAGTTCCACTTGCGAAGGCTGGTTCAGATCGACGGGCTCTGCCGGGAAGGGCGGCACGCTGGTCGACTGCGTTTCCGGCACCGTGGTCTTGAAGGCATAGCTAGTGGAGCGCGGCTTGCGCTCGACACGCTTCACGTAGATCTCGGTATGGCCGAACACATCCTCGACGTGGGCGACCGCCTGCCCGGTCAGGTTGATCAGGCGGACCATGTCGTCTGCAGCGGTGCCGGCCGCGACGGCGACCTTCAGGATTTCGCCGCTGTTCATCTTGTCCAGTGCGCCTTTGACCCGCAGCAGGGTTACCGGCTCCGGTTGATCCCGGACATCGATCTGATAGTGCGCTTGCATGGATGGTCTCCTGCCCTCTCAAGGCAACCGGGGCATCCCGGGTTTCCTTGCCCCCTGGAGGGGGACTTGCTCCAAATGCGACCGTATTCGATCTGCCACGGCCGGCCCGGCGTCATGGCAGCTATTCTTGGCCGGTCTTCTCACTAGCGTAGGCGGAATGCAGCAAATTCGCCAGCGCAGGCGACGAGGATGCCACTTCCGCCCTTGGCCGGTTACAGCTCCTGGTCTTCCACCGGTGTCTTGGGATACACGCGCACCATGATGATACGTGGCCCGTGCATCTTCTTGACCACCACGTCGAACTGGTCGAAGGACACCCGGGCGCCTTCCTTGGGCACGTTGCCCAGCTGAGTGAGCACCAGCCCACCCACCGATTCCACCTCTTCGTGCGGGATATCGATCCCCAGTGCACGCTCCAGCGAAAAGATCGGCAGGCTGCCCTTGCCGATCAGTGAGCCGTCGTCCAGCTCGCTCCAGGCATTGGGGTTCTGGCGGAATTCGTCACGAATCTCGCCCACCAGGGCGCCCAGCAGGTTGTCGAGGGTGACGAAGCCGAGCGGCGCCCGTTCCGGATAGGCGACCACCGCGAAGTGCGGTGCCCCTTCGCGAAAGCGGCGGAACAGCTCCATCGCCGGCAGGTCGGGCGAGACGGTCTGCACCGGGCGGACCAGGCTGTCCAGCTTATCCAGCTTGCCCTTGCGCAGTGCGAAGAAGATGTCCTTCAGGTGGATCACGCCATCGACCTTGCCCTGTTCATCCAGGTAGGGATAGCGGCTGAAGCGCTGCTGGGCGATCCGGTCCAGGTTGGCCTCCAGCGACTGGCTGCTCGACAGCGTCACCGCCTCGGAAAACGGCCGCATCAGATCCGCCACGTCCAGATCGCGGAAGTCCAGCGCCTGCGCCAGCACCCGCCATTCGTTGCGGGTGAATTTATCGTCCGCATGGCCGCCGCGCAGGATCAGCTTCAGCTCCTCTGCGGAGTAGTGGCTGTCGTGCCCGTGCCCGGTATCCAGGCGGAACAGCCGCAGCACCCGGTTGGCGCTGTGGTTGAGAACCCAGATGGCCGGATACATCGTCCAGTAGAAACCGTACAGCGGCAGCGCCGTCCAGATGCCCACGCGCTCGGCCTGGCGGATCGCCATCGACTTGGGCGCCAGTTCCCCCACCACGATGTGCAGGTAAGAGATGGTGAAGAAGGCAAAGAAGAACGCAATGCCATGTACCACCGCCGGATTCACGATGCTGACCCACGCCAGCGGCGCCTCGATCAGCTGCGCAAAAGCGGGTTCACCGACCCAGCCAAGGCCCAGCGAGGCCAGCGTGATGCCGAGTTGGCAGGCGGACAGATAGGCGTCGAGGTCACCATGGACCTTGGCCAACGTACGACCCCGCAGACCGTAAGTCTTGGCGATGGCCTTGACGCGGGTGGCGCGCAGCTTGACGAGCCCGAACTCCGCTGCGACGAAGAAGCCGTTCAGAACGACCAGGAAGAGGGCGAGAATGACCAGCAGGATTTGACTACCCATAACCGGGGAGCGCGATGCGACCCCCGTTGCTCCTTTCTTGTTGGACCTTGTCGGATGCGACGCTCTGTATTCTACAGGGCTGCAAGCGCCGCAGCCCGCCGTTAGCGCACCGATACGCTAATGGTTCGGCAGACTAGCCATGCCGGCAAGCATGGCGCGCCAACGCCGCCCTACGCAGGAGCTGCATCTCAGTCCTATCCAACGCCCACCCCTCGAGCGCAGCGAGGCTCTCCCGCCGGCGGGCGGGAGCGGGGAGGGTAGGGAATTCTCAGAGGGCTGCGATGGGTTTCCGTCCGTTAAACCAGCAAAGCTTGCTTTGCGCCCACCTGTTGGTATGAACCCCACTGACACAGCAGCCCCCCTGCAACTTTCCGCC
>CBIHQA010000611.1:0-2576 GCA_966211475.1 uncultured Neisseriales bacterium | reverse complement strand
GCATCGGCGTGCCGCTGACGCTGGAAGACTGGGACCGTCTGGGCGCCGAAGTGCCCTGCCTGGTCAACCTGCAACCGTCGGGCAAGTACCTGATGGAAGATTTCTACTACGCCGGTGGCCTGCCGGCGGTGATTCGCGAGATCAAGGATCTGCTGCACCGTGACACGCTGACGGTGAACGGCCACAGCCTGGTCACCAACAGCGAAGACACCGAATGCTTCAACCGCGACGTGATCACGCCGATCGACGCGCCGTTCAAGCCGAATGCAGGCATCGCGGTGCTCAAGGGCAACCTGGCGCCCAATGGCGCGGTGATCAAGCCGTCCGCCGCTTCGCCACATCTGATGAAGCATCGTGGCCGCGCGGTGGTGTTCGAGAACATCGAGGACTTCCACGCCCGTATCAACGACCCGCTGCTCGACATCGACGAGCATTGCGTGATGGTGCTGAAGAATTGCGGCCCGCAGGGTTACCCCGGCATGGCCGAAGTGGGCAACATGCCGCTGCCGCCCAAGGTGCTGGAAAAGGGCATCACCGATATGGTGCGCATTTCCGACGGCCGCATGAGCGGCACCGCCTACGGCACCGTGGTACTGCACACCTCGCCGGAAGCCGCTGCTGGCGGCCCGCTGGCCCTGGTGCAGAATGGCGACATGATCGAACTGGATGTGGAAGCCCGCCGCCTGCACCTGGAAGTGACCGATGAAGAACTGGCCCGCCGCCACGCGGACTGGATGGCGCCGGAAAAACCGAAGCGCGGCTGGTACAAGCTGTACGTGAACCATGTGCAGCAGGCTCACCTGGGCGCCGACCTCGACTTCCTGGTCGGTTGCAGCGGAGCGGCCGTTCCCCGGGAGTCGCATTGATGACATTGCGTGAGGCGGATTGCGTCTGGAAAGCCGGCGCCACGCTGGGCGAAGGCCCGCTGTGGTCGGTGTGCGAACAGGCGCTGTACTGGGTCGATATCCTCGGCCACCGGCTGTTCCGCTATGACCCGAAGACCGAACGCCGCGCCGAATGGGCGTTCGGCGAGCCGATCTGCGCGGTCGCGGAACGGGCCGGTTCCGCCGGCCTGATCGTCACCGTCCGCCACGGCTTCGCCTTCTTCGACCCGGTCACCGGCAACCTCACCCGCCTGCACCAGCCGGAGCCGGACATGCCCGGCAACCGCTTCAACGACGGCAAGTGCGACGCGGAAGGCCGCTTCTGGGCGGGCACCATGGATTTCGGCTGCACCGCCCCCACCGGCTCGCTCTACCGCTATGACCCGGACGGCCGCTGCACCCGCATCGACAGCGGCTACCCGGTGACCAACGGACCGGCCTTCTCGGTGGACGGCCGCACGCTGTACCACAACGACACCATTCGCGGCATCACCTATGCCTTTGATCTGTCGGCGAAAACCGGCGAGGTATCGAACAAGCGGGTGTTCCTGGAGCACCCCACCGAGGGCGGCAAACCGGACGGCATGACGGTGGATGCCGACAACGGCCTGTGGATCGCCTTCTTCGGCGGCAGCTGCGTGCGCCGCTACGCGCCGGACGGCCAGCAGACCGACCAGGTCAACCTGCCCGCCAGCCAGATCACCAGTTGTGCCTTCGGTGGGCCGCATCTGCGGACCCTGTACGTCACCTCGGCCACCGTGGGCCTCGGCCCCGACGACCTCGCCCGCGAGCCGCTGGCAGGCGGCCTGTTCCGTATCGACCTCGATCAGCAAGGCCTACCGGCCAACCGCTACGCGGGTTGATCTCACCCTTTCACGCGGCACCACCCAAGGAGACCGAATAGCAGACTGATTATCATTTCTCCCGCTCTCTCATGACGTAAACGGGCAACACGCCCAGGCAGCGTTTCACTCGGCCACTCACCCTTCGCGGGTTGCCACGCCGGGATGCTGAAAGACGATAAAACCAAGATGCCTCTGGAGATACTGTTCATGAAATCGAGTCGTAGAACTGCCCTCGCCGTATTGCTGTCCGCCGGTCTGTCGCTGTGCGCCGGTATCACCTATGCCGCTGGCCCCGTGCTGGGCTTCTCGCAGATCGGTGCCGAAAGCGAATGGCGCACCGCCAATAGCCAATCCATCAAGGATTCCGCGCCTGCCGCCGGCATCACGCTGAAGTTCGCCGATGCCCAGCAGAAGCAGGAGAACCAGATCAAGGCCATCCGCTCCTTCATCGCCCAGAAGGTGGACGTGATCGCCTTCTCGCCGGTGGTGGAATCCGGCTGGGAAACCGTGCTGAAGGAAGCCAAGGCCGCCAAGATCCCGGTGATCCTGACCGACCGCTCGGTGGACGTGAAGGACGACTCGCTGTTCGTCACCATGATCGGCTCCGACTTTCTGGAAGAAGGCCGCAAGGCCGGCCGCTGGCTGTTGAGCAACTACAAGGGCTCGGGCGACGTGAACATCGTCGAACTGCAGGGCACCGTGGGTTCCGCACCGGCTATCGACCGCAAGAAGGGCTTCGAGGAAATCATCAAGGGCGATCCGCGCTTCCACGTCATCCGCTCGCAGACCGGTGACTTCACCCGCGCCAAGGGCAAGGAAGTGATGGAAGCCTTCCTGAAGGCCGAGG
>CBIHQA010000610.1:0-2585 GCA_966211475.1 uncultured Neisseriales bacterium | reverse complement strand
ACTCCAGCGGCGTCTTGCCGGTGTTGTGGATCTCGATCTTGATCTTCTTGCCGGCAGGCACTACCAGCTTGGACGGCGTGAACCGGCCATCCGCGGCTTCGAGCTTGACGGTGAACAGCTCATCCGCGGCAGCCAGCATCGGCAGGCCAAGCAGCAACAGGGTCAGGAAACGGCGCATCGTGGGCTCCTGGCGGCGGCTCAATAGCCACCCTTTTTTCCGGTGCCGGCGTAGGTGAATTCGTAGCTGAGCTCAATCGGCTGGAACCACGGACCCACGCCGGTTTCCTTGTCCACGTGACGGCCGAAGTGAGCATGCGGGTTCTGCGACGGCGGCAGGATGGTGTACTTCAGCTTGTACTTGCCCGGGCCTTGCAGCTTGATGTTGTCGCCGTAGTGCGGGCCGTCGTCGGCCACCATCGCCATGAAGTCGCCAGCGATCTTGTCCTTGCCGCCGACCTTCTGGATTTCGTACTTCACCAGCAGGTAGGGCACCCAGTCGCCTTCGGCGAAACCGTTGGGGTTGCCCTTTGCCGCGTGGATGTCGGCTTCCATATGGACGTCCGATTCCTCGGCCTTCTTCATCATGCCTTCCGGTTCCATCTTGACCGGCTGCAGGTAGACGGCGGCGATTTCCATGCCGTTCTTGATCTGCGGCTTGCCGATCGGATACTCGGCGGCCAGGGCGAGGCACGGGGTCAGCACGGCGGCCAGGCACAGGGTACGGGTCAGCTTCATCGACTCATCCAATGGGTTCGTTATACAGCATCTCATACCTGAGATCGGTATGAGAATCGTGGCATCAATGAGAATCGCTTGCCTTTGATCTGCGTCAGAGATCCGTCCGATCGCAGCTTCAACGTGTAAATAGGAATATAGTTGACACGTATTCTCATTTGCAATTGTACACAGAACAGGAACGGACGCGATAGTGGGGGGGCTAGGGGGCGTGGACACCGAGTGGGAAGGTGGCACCCGGTCAACGCGGAGGTGCGGCTCCCAGTGGCAGGCCGGGTATCAATCCCGGCGGCGCTGCGTCATGGCATCGGCGATACGGGCCATGTCGTCCCCGCTCAACAAGGTCGCGGCCCAGGGGTAGACGTCAGACTCCTCGCGCTGCGCGTGCTGCTGATAGTGCTGCGCAAACCTGCGTGCCCGGTCGTCGGCATGCAGATCAGCAGCCTTGCCTTCCACTACCGCCCGCAGTTGCTGCCGCACCGATTGCCATTCAGCGTCCAGTTCCTCGTGCTCGCGGGTGAGGGCGGCCACGGTGTCGCGCAGGCCGGTGCAATCCGGCCGATCGCCAGCCGCCTGCAACAGGGCGGGGAACAGGTCCTCTTCCTCGTCTGCATGATGGCGGGGCGCCGCCTGCTCGAAATAGCGCAGGATGGCCGTGGCCGCCTGCCGAGCCTGATCGTCCGGGCCATGCGTGGCCAGGTGGTCGGCCAGGCGAACCAACGTGTCGGTGAATTTGCGAACGCGGCCGTGGCAGGCGACCAGCATTTCCAGCGGGGTGTCGGTGGTGGGCAGTTCGGGATGCAAAGACATGGGGCGCGAACGGGGAGGGGTGATATCGCCATTATCGCCCCCTCCGGCGCAAAGGGTGAGGCTATGCGAGATACGGAACGCCCATCAGGCTGAGCTTCGGCACGGAGGCGGTCGCACCCCGGCGGCGTAGTCGGAACACACCCAGCAGGATCAGCAAACCACTTCCCAGCACCATGGGGGGCGATAGCTCCGGAACCGGTGCGGCGAACTGTACGGACAGGACACGCATCTGCGCCGACAGCCACTGGACGCCGATGTAGCCGCTGGTATGGGTCAGGTCGATGGGGCCGGGATGAAGCGTGGTCACGTCGAGGTCAGAAAAGAAAGCATGCCCCGGCCCGGTCAGATGAATGCCCAGGCCGCCGATGTGCGGGTAGCCGAAGCTGAGGTCGATGCTCTGCTGGCCATCAACGTCGTACAGGTCGACATGGTCGAACATCCCGCCTGACTGGAGGTAGTTTCCAAAAGGAGAACCAACATCCGGAAGCCAGACGCGCAGGAAAGGAGGCCCGTTTGGATCCACGGTATAGTGCGCCTGCATCACACCATCCGTGGACTGCAAGGTCATCGGGCGATGCGGGTCCAGGTCGAATGCCATCTTGACCGGGCCTTCCTGGACCTGCCCGTACACAGTACCGGAAAACAGGGTAGCCCGCGCGGGGCCGGATAACAGAGTAAGAGCGGCCGCGCAGGCCAGCAGCGTACGAGCGAAGTGCATGTGGATTCTCCTCCATCGGCTTGTTCGGGATCGCGTATCGACCACTTGGTCATATGACATATGCGAGAGATTCCCGAGGGGGAGGAGTACTGATGGAGAAGCTGACGAATGGTTTGTCCCGGGCAGCTGCACACCGCACAGGAATCGATCCGGCTTCCCGATACGGGGCAGGATGTGAGGGGACGGCTGATGCGCGCGGCTACCGCAATCGCGAGGCGTAGGCGCCCCGGACGTGCTGATTGATGAAGGTGGTCAATCCATGGCCGGCCTTTGCCAGCACCTTCATCCGGGCGATGTTGCGAGGGCCGGTGCTGCGGTCGGT
>CBIHQA010000609.1:0-2585 GCA_966211475.1 uncultured Neisseriales bacterium | reverse complement strand
CCCACACTCCGTTACAATCAAACCATCCATCCCCCGCGGGAACCCGCACCCATGGCACTCAAGCCGGTTGCACGCCACGCCTCCCAATCGCTGGCCGACATGTCAGTCATGGTGATCGAAGACAACCTCGCCATGCGGGCGACCATGAAATCCATGCTCACCGGCATGGAAGTCACCCAGATCGACTTCGCCCAACGCGCCGCCGAAGCCCGCAAAAAACTCGTCGCCCGCCCCTGCGACCTGGTCCTGTGCGACTACATGCTCGACCCCGACGGGATGAACGGCCAGGAACTGCTGGAAGAACTACGCCTCACCCAGTCGCTGCCGCTGCACACCATTTTCATCATCATCACCGCCGAACGGGTATACGAGAAGGTCGTCGCCGCCGCCGAATACGGCCCCGACGACTACATCATCAAACCCTTCGCCCCCGACCTGCTGCGCCTGCGCCTGTTCCGCGCCATCGAACGCAAACAGGCGATGACCGAAGTGAACCGCGCACTGGCCGCACGCGACCCGATCACCGCACTGGCTGCCTGCGAAAAGGGCCTGGTCCTGCACCCGCGCTTCTCGGTCGACTTCCTGCGCGTGAAGGCCGAGGTGCTGCAAACCCTCAACCGCCACGAAGAAGCCCGCCAACTCTACGAAGACATCCTCAAGCACAAGGCCGTGCCCTGGGCCCGGTTCGGCCTCGCACAGCTGATGGCACGCGCCGAGCAACTGGAAGCCGCCGAGGCGGAATTCGCCGGCTTGGTCGAAGAAAACCCGCTGTTCCTGCGCGCCTACGATTCGCTGTCCCGCGTGCAGCGTTCCCGCGGCGACCATACCGCCGCGCAGGCCACGCTGCAAAAGGCCGCCGACAAATCCAACAGCCTCGCGCGACTTGCCGAGCTGGGCGAACTCGCCCGCAACAACGGCGACCTGGCCACCGCCGAATCCATCCTCACCCGCACCGTCGCCCGCGCCGGCGTGTCGGAACTGGTCAGCGCTGACCACGTGCTGGCCTTGGCCGCCGTCAAGCAGGAGCTCGGCAAGAGTGACGAAGCACTCGCGGTGCTTGCCGGCGCCAAGAAGTCCATGCCCGGTGGCGTGATGTCGCTGACCTCGATGGTGGTCGAGGCCCGCATCTACGCACAGAAGCAGAACATGGAGCACGCGCGCCGCCAGCTTGACCAGGCGCTGAACCTGATCGAGCAGGACCGGCTGTCCATCAGCGCCGAGCTGGCACCCGAACTGGTCCACGCCTGTCTGCTGACCGGCCACCCGGACGCCTTCCGGATGGCCCAAACGGTGCTGGAACAGCATTCCGACGACCGCTTGCGGGCCGAGATCGAACGGCTGCTGACCAATTTCGGCTACGGCCAGCAGTTCGACGCCCTGTCCGAGGAAGCCACTC
This sequence comes from uncultured Neisseriales bacterium, assembly GCA_966211475.1. Lineage (GTDB taxonomy): Bacteria > Pseudomonadota > Gammaproteobacteria > Burkholderiales > Leeiaceae > Leeia. Next base: position 1,189 of record CBIHQA010000609.1, on the reverse strand, counting down.
GCGCCGTCACCCGCATCAACAACGAAGGGGTGCAGGCCGCCAGCCGCGGCGACTACGCCACCGCGGTGGACCTGCTCAGCGACGCCTACCAGCGCATGCCCGGCAACGCCCGCGTCGGCATCAACCTGTCCAAGATCCTGGTGGCTGCCCTCGGCGAAGGCAAAGCCCCGCCGCAATACATCCGCCAGGCCGAAGACATCCTCGCGCAGCTGTTCACCCTGCCCGACAAGAGCGCCCGCGAACAGGCCCAGCAGATCCGCCAGCGGCTGGTCAGCCTGCTCACCCAGCGCGGCTGGAAACCCTGAGCGGGGGAGGATGCGATGACCGACCTGATCCACACCCTGCTGGCTGCCGCCGTCCACGACAACAAGAACCTGATGCAGGCCTTGCTCGGCGCGATCGACAACCTCGCCCAACGGCCGGACGCCGCACCGCTCTCAGGCGACATCGCCGCATTGCGCCGGCTGGCGCAACGGCTGGTGGACAACTCGATGCAGGTGCTCGGGGTCTACGACAGTGGGCTGGATGGCGACGGCTTCCAGGTCAGCTACGACACCGTCGCGCTGGACGACTTCCTGCTCGAAGCCCAGTCCTACGCCCAGACGCTGGCCGCTACCCGCGACGACGCGGTCATCACGGTGGAAGCCCTGCTGGACGATGCCGCCCCTGGCTTCTGGATCTTCGACCCCGCCTTGGTGGAACTCGCGCTGCACGGCGCACTGGAAAATGCCGTCGCCTTCGCCACCGGCAGGGTAACGATCAGCGCCTCCGTGGTCGGCGACATGCTGGAATTCTGGGTGGAAGACGACGGCCCCGGCCCGGGCGCCGAGCCCACCGCAACCCGGCCCGCCAGCACCGGCCTCGGCCTGACCATCGCCGACACCCTGCTGCGCGCCCACACCGACCAAGCCAACGGCCGCCACGGCAGCCTGGAGATGGGCCGCGCACCGCAGGGCGGCGCCCGCGTCACGCTGCGGCTACCCTAACGCCGCCCAACCGCTTGGTTCAACGCGCTTTGCTGTGCTCCACCCGTGGCCTGGACGCCGCAGGCGACCAGGACGATGGTGTCCTGCCTCCTCCTTAGCACCCCAACAACGAACGCGTTCGCGTTCATTGCCCCCTCTCCCCAACCCCTCTCCCACAAGGGGCGCGGGGCTCGGCCGGCGACAAGGGAGACGCGCCGCGCAGC
>CBIHQA010000608.1:0-2586 GCA_966211475.1 uncultured Neisseriales bacterium | reverse complement strand
CGCTACGTTCGGGACGTAGAGGCCGGAGGTTCGAATCCTCTCACCCCGACCAGAAATTCGTTGAAAAGCCGCCTCCGGGCGGCTTTTTGCTTTTCTGCGTCCGCTCCGCCGGCAGGACTTTCGCCCTGCCCTTGCCCCCCCCCCCGCGACAGAGCCCGGACTGCGGCTCAACGTGGCTTATCCGGGTCTGGCAGCCGGAACTTCTTCAGGTAGAGCGCCGTGATGCGCTTGACCTCCCCCTCTCGCCGCAGCGCTTGTAACTCCACCTGCAGCCGCTGCACCGTCGCGTCGTCCAGCATTGGATGGCATGCAAGGTAATAGTCAGTCTCACGCACTGTCAGGATGGGGCGAATATCGCTGACGCCAGCGCTTTGCGCTAGCAATGCGCCTTTGTAGAAGGCAGTCAGCCAGAGATCGATGCGCCCTGCGGACAGTTTGATCGCGTTCTGGCGGTCTTCGTCCACGACGTCGAGGTGGGGAAAGCCCTGCTCGCGCAGCATATCGTAGCGGGCATCATTGAGCGGTACGCCGATCCGGTAGGGTTTGGCGGCAGAGAGATCGGCAAGGGGCGTCAGAAAGTCGTTCCGGGCATAGAACGCCCAGCGGGTGTTGGTAATCGGGCCAATCCATCGGAACCAGGGTTCGCGCTCTGGCGTACGGTTCGTGGAATAGACGCAGGTGCGCGGCATGTTGCGCGCCATTCCGAGTGCACGTGCCCAGGGATAGATGGCAGTCGTGACCTGCACTCCTGCGCGCTGAGCAGCAAGAGTGAGGATGTCGGTGGAGATACCGGCCACCTGCCCGCCTTCTGCGTAGGCAAAGGGGGGATTGTCTTCCGTTACCAACTGCAGGGGTTCGGCTGTTGCCACTGCGGCCAATCCGCACAGCATGCCCCCCAGCAGACTCCATGTCCGCATGCGTCCCCCTCACTGCCTGTTGTTGTGTTTTTTCAGGTCAGAGCTTATAAAAAATTCGCCGCGAGTTGCTCGGGCATTGGCCGGGAAGCACAGCCGTACGGGGTACGGTAAGCGCCTCCGGGCCAAGATCGAGCTACGCAGCAGAAATTTTCACACACCCTCAGGCCGCGATCGCCAGCAGACCGAGCACCATCAGCAGGGCGGCGGCGAAGCGGCTTCGTGTGACGCCCTCGCCCATGAGGCGACTACCGAGCGCGACGGCGAACAGTACACTGATCTCGCGCATTGGCGCTACCAGCGTGACAGGGGCCAGGGTGAGGGCCGAGAGGATCAGCCAGTAGGAAAGTGGCATCAACATCGCCAGCAGCAGGATAGCGCCGGCATGGTGGCGCAATAGCGGGCGCCAGTCGCCTGTTCTGCGAACGGATGGGGCGAGCAGCAGCACCATCACCCACATTCCGCCAATATTGAGCGCCAGGGGCGACAGGGTAGTCACGCTCAGGACGTGTTTGTCCCATACCCCCGCGAGGCCGGTCATGGCGGCCGTAAACAGGGCCAGGGGGATGACCTTGCGATCGAGTGCGGTCAGGGCCTTGAGGCCACCGGTCAGCCAGAATAACCCGGCTACCAGCAGCAATGCCCCCAGGATCTGCATCGGACCCGGACGCTCGCCCAGCCAGAGCATGGCGCCTGCAAAGGCCAGCAGCGGCGCGGAGCCCCGGATCATCGGGTAGGCGAGGGAATAGTCGGCGTGCCGATAGGTGTGGTTCAGCGCGATGAAATAGGCTGCTTGCAGCACGCCGCTGACCAGGAGGCCGAGGTAGGCGAACCCTGACAGGTTGCCGAGATGGTGACGGTCCAGCAGCCAGACGATCGGAGCGTACAGGATGCAGGACAGTGCCAGCGCGACCCAGACCAGCGGCCCCTGCGATCCAACCCGCTTGAGCAGGAGATTCCAGCCAGCGTGAATCAGCGCGGCGGCCAGAACCAGGACGAGCGCCTGGACTGGCATCAGCGTGGCGCGATACCGAGCGGCAAGGTATCCAGTGCGTCCGTGAACAGACCGTCGACGCCCCAGTAGATCAGTTCCGAGGCGCGGGCAACGTCGTTGACGGTGTAGGCGAGGACGCGGTACCCCGCGTCCTTGATGAGCCTCACCCGTGCGGCGTCCAGCAGGTGGTGGTCGCAGTGGAAGGAGACGCAGTCGATCTCGGCCAGCCGTTCTTCCCAGTCATCGGGCCAGGTTTCCACCAGCCACCCCACGGGAAGTTCGGGGACGGCCTCGTGGGCTGCTTGCAAGGCTTCGAAGGAGAAGGACGACAGCAGGGGTTGCAGCGCCTGCCCCTGCCACCACCGGGCCGCCTCGCGGGCGACCTGTGCGCCGGTTTCACGCTCGCGGCCTGGGCTAGGCTTGATTTCGACATTGGCGGCGAGGTCGTGATTGCGGCAGTACAACGCGACTTCACCGAAGGTCGGAATGGGAATTTGCGCGAATTCGGCGCCGAACCAACTACCCGCGTCCAATCCGGCGAGTTGGGCATAGCTCATGTGCGCCACCAGGCCGTCGCCGTTGGTGGTGCGCTCCAGGGTGTCGTCGTGCATCAGGATGGCGAGGTTGTCCTGCGTCAGCTTGACGTCGAACTCGACAGCGGAAAACCCCATTTCTGCG
>CBIHQA010000607.1:0-2589 GCA_966211475.1 uncultured Neisseriales bacterium | reverse complement strand
GAAGCAAAGAAAGTGAGTCGGCCTGCCGGACGAACTCCGGCAAGTAAATGCTTTTGGCTGCGCGAAGCGCTTCACACCCCAAAACCACCCCCTACCGCTCCAACGGCACCCGATACGTCCGCTTCGCCTCCCGCATCACAAACATCGACCGAAACGTCCGAATCGCCGCATCCCCCGCCAGATGCTGCCGGGAAAACGTGCTATATGCCGCCATATCCCGCGCCAGTACCGTCAGCATGAAATCGCTCTCGCCAGAGATTTCGCAGCAATACACCACCTCCGGCAACTTCGCCATGGTCCGCTCGAACGCCGCCAGATCCGCCGCCTGCTGCCGCGCCAGCGTCACCTCCACGAACACCGTCAGCCCGAGGCCCACCTTCGCCGGATCCACCACCGACACATCCGCCCGGATCACCCCGCTGCGACGCAACTGCCGCACCCGGCGCAGGCAGGTCGGCGCCGAGGTGAACGCCCGCTCCGCCAGCTCCCGCACGGTAAGCTGGTTGTCCTCCTGCAGCAGGGCCAGCAGCCGCAAATCCGTCGCATCGAGTTCAGTCATGGCGATTTGAAACAAATGAAAAGAATTGCGCCGATTTTGTTTCACATCCATCCCGACGGCAAGTCAGACTGGATGCACTCGACATACCCTGCCGGACCCCCGACATGCCCCTCTCGACCGAACTACTGAGCACGCTGGACGCCATGCCACAACAGCTCGACACGCTGCTCCAGCAGATACCGACCGACCGCCTGCGTTGGGAACCCGCCAGTTGGGACGGCATCCCCGGCGAACGCTTCTCCGCCGTCGGACACCTGTGCCACCTGCGGGATATCGAGGTGGACGGCTATCACCTCCGCATCAAACGCATGCTGGACGAAACCGACCCCACGCTAGAATCGGTAGACGGCTACCGCCTGGCCACGGAACGCCAGTACGCGTCCACCGCGCCGGAAGAGGCCCTGGCCGCCTTCCGCGATGCCCGCGCCCAGACCATTGCCCTGCTGGCGACGCTGGACGACGCACAACTGGCCCGCCCGGGAAGCTTCCGCGGCTTCGGCGATACAACCCTGCGCGGCCTGGTGCACTACCTGTGCAGCCACGACCAGCAGCACCTGGCTTGCCTGCACTGGCTGATGGGGAAGATGCAGGCATGAACGACCCCACTCCGATCCCAACCGGCAGCCTCATCATCCGGTTCGCCACTCAGCAAGACGCGGACGCCATCGCCGGCATGGCGATTGCCTTCCGCAACCACTTGGAACGCGACACGCCGTCCGACACGGGCTTCCATTGCAGCGTGGCCTTCCTGCTGGCGGCGGACGACGCGAGCTTCCTGATCGCCAGCGAAGCGGGCCAGCCGCTCGGCTACCTCGTGCTGCGTTATCGCTACTCGATGTGGGCAGACGGCGTGGAAGCGACCCTGGAGGACCTGTTCGTCGATCCGGCAGCCCGCCGAGGTGGCGTCGGCCGGGCGCTGGTGGAAGAGGCTTTGCAGCACGCCACCCGGCGTGGCTGTTGCTCGATCTGCCTGGACACCAACGAACACAACGCGGCGTCCACCCGCATCTATCGGCAATTGGGGTTCAATGAGGTGTCGCGCCGCTGGAACGGGCGGCAACTGTTCTTCCGGCGCAGCCTGGGGTAAGGCACCACACGCGACGTGTCGGCAGGATGCGTGGAGGCGTGGCGATGCACGTCGCCGCCGGCCCCGCTTAACCCGTCAGCACCACGCCAGCCGCTGCCTCGATGGCCTGTTCATGGCGGGCCATTACCACCGGCCAGTCGAACTCCTGCTGCGCGCGCCGCAGCCCTGCTTGCGCCAGCGACGAAGCCAGCTCGGCATCGCCGGCGATCCGGGCAATGGCGCCCGCCAGCGCCGCCGCATCTCCCGGCGCCACCAGCAGGCCGTTGTCCCCTTCCCGCACCACGCTGGGAATGCCGCCGCTACGGGTTGCGATGACGGGCAGGCCAGCTGCGTTGGCCTCGCACAGCACCCGGCCCATGGTTTCCACGTCACGGGTGGTACCGCCCGCGTACGGCGCCTCGTAGCTCGCCAGCACGAACAGGTCGCTGGCCCAGAAATACTGCCGTACCTGCTCGAAAGGCACCCGGCCGACAAAGCGCACGGCGTCTTCCAGCCCTAGCTGACGGGCCTGCGCCTGATAAGCCTTGCGCCGCTGGCCGTCACCGACCACCAGCAGCTTCAGCCGTGGATGAACCGGCAACAGCGACTTCACCGCGTCGAGCAGGACTTCGACGCCTTTCTTGGCCACCAGGCGACACACCGTCAGCAGCACCAGATCGTCTTCCGCCAGCCCCCACGTTGCGCGGCAGTCCCGCCGTGCCACTTGGCGCACGGCCGGTGCTGCCGAAAAATGCGCGGCATCCACGCCGCCTGCCACCACGTCGATCCGTGCTGGATCGACGCCGATGTCGCTCAGCAAGCCGGCCGTGTAGCCGCTGTTGGCGAAGATGCGGGTATGGCCGACCGCCGCCTCGCGCATCAGCCGCTGACGTGCCTGCCGGAATAGCCGGTCCACCCAGTCCGGATGATGGCCGTGCTCCAGCCACCAGCGCAGCCGCCGCTG
>CBIHQA010000606.1:0-2593 GCA_966211475.1 uncultured Neisseriales bacterium | reverse complement strand
CTGCCCGCGCCCCGTGCACCGGCGGAAATCTTCGGCAATGGCGGTGGCGCTTCGGTCTGGTTGGGCAAGGCCAAAGTGATCGATGCCGCAGGGAACGACTACAGCGACCCGTTTCGCGAAGGCGCCAACCTGGCGTTGCAATTGGCAAAGAACGCCGGCTGCAGTATCGCGGTGCTCAAGGCCAACAGTCCATCCTGCGGCAACCGCCAGATCTACGACGGCGGCTTCCGCAGCCAGCGCCTTGCCGGCAGCGGTGTGACCGCCACCCTGCTGATGGCGAACGGCATCCAGGTGTTCAACGAAACCGAGCTGGACGCGGTCGAAGCCGCCCTGGCCGCGCTCGACGACAAAACCCCTGCCCTGCTATGATTCCCCCCGTCTTAGGGGAGTAGCCGCCTCGCCGCGATGGCGAGGGCGTACCGTCAACATACTTGCTCGAAAGCGGAGCATGGCGGACGCGAATCCTCGGGGTGGTTTCACCCTGGAGGACCTGGCAAGACCTTTGACCCGATCGTCGCCTTTGTGGAGCCGCGGCGCGATTCGGGTCATGGGTATTGCGGCTCCGGAGCTCCTGTTCCCATGCAAGCCCTTCTGTTCTCGACCGGCGTGGTCGCGCTGGCCGAAATCGGCGACAAGACCCAACTGTTGGCCCTGCTGCTGGCCGCCCGCTACAAGAAACCCGTTCCGATCATCCTGGGCATTTTCGTTGCCACGGTGGTCAACCACCTGTTCGCCGCCGCCTTCGGTCAGTGGCTGACGTCGCTGATCGGCCCCGACGTGATGCGCTGGCTGCTGGGCCTTGGCTTCCTCGCGATGGCCGGCTGGCTGATGATCCCCGACAAGCTGGACGACGATACCCGCCTGCACGAACGGTTGGGCGTGTTCGGCGCCACCCTGCTCGCCTTCTTCATCGCCGAGATGGGCGACAAGACGCAGCTCGCCACCGTGGCTCTCGCCGCCAAATACCATGCGTTGACGAGCGTGGTGATCGGCACGACGCTGGGCATGCTGCTGGCCAATGTGCCGGTGGTGCTGATCGGAGAGGCGGCGGCGAAGAAGCTGCCGCCGAAGCTGGTGCACGCGGTGGCTGCCTGTCTGTTCGCGGCGCTGGGGGTGGCGGTGTTGTTTGGGCTGGAGTGGCGGTTTTAGGCGCCTACCTGCGTGGTGAAAAATTGGGATGGCGGAAGGCGCAGCGCCGTTCCGCCTTACCGATCAATGGCCAGCAAAATCGCAGACGGTGAACAGCGGGATGCCGTTTTCCTCGATCCGCTGCGACCCGCCCAGTTCCGGCAGGTCGATGATGGCTGCGGCTTCCACCACGGTTGCACCAAGGCGCCGCAGCAGGCGGGCTGCGGCGATCATGGTGCCGCCGGTGGCCACCAGGTCGTCGATCAGCAGCACCCGGTCGCCGGCCTTCGCGGCGTCCGCGTGCAGTTCCACCGTCGCGCTGCCGTATTCCAGCTCGTATTCCTCCGCCACCGTGGTGAAGGGCAGCTTGCCCTTCTTGCGGATGGGTACGAAGCCCAACCCCAATTCGTAGGCGATCACGGCGCCCAGGATGAAGCCGCGCGCGTCGATGCCCGCCACCAGGCTGACGTTCTTCTCGCGATAGCGGCGAACGAACACATCGACGAGTACTCGGAACACCTCCGGGTCATGCAGCAGCGGCGTGATGTCGCGGAACTGCACGCCAGCGGACGGCCAGTCCGGCACGGTACGGATGCGGTCGCGAATCCAGATCGATTCGGGGCCGTGATACTTTTCCATGGGGTACGCTCCGGGGTATTAAGGGGCAATGATACCGGGAATCGCTGGTCGATTCCGCGCCTCGCCCGAAAGCCGCATGAAAGCCCGCACGTCGACAATAGGGACACCGACACCAGCCCGAGGTAAGCGCATGAACATCGTGATTCCGGACGACTATCAGCACGCCACCGCCCAGCTCGATTGCCGGGCCAAGCTTGCGGGGCATGCGTTGACGGTGCTGGGCGATCTGGCCAAAGACCCGCTTGCCGACGCGGCGCTGGCCGAGGCGGAAGCGCTGGTGCTGATCCGGGAGCGGACCCAGGTCGACGATGCTTTCCTGAAACACACACCCAAGCTCAGGCTGATCAGCCAGACCGGCAAGATCGCCCGGCACATCGACCTGGATGCCTGCACCCGGGCCGGCGTGGCGGTAGTGGAAGGCGTCGGTTCGCCGATTGCACCCGCCGAGCTGACCTGGACGCTGATCATGGCCGCCCGGCGGCAACTGGTGCAGGCCAGCAACAACCTGCACGCGGGTAAGTGGCAGACCACCATTGGCACCGCGCTGCATGGCCGCACGCTGGGCGTCTGGGGCTACGGCAAGATCGGGCGGATGGTCGCGGGCTATGGCCGCGCCTTCGGCATGAAGGTGCAGGTGTGGGGGCGGGATGCGTCTCGGGCCGCGGCGGCGGCTGATGGCTACCTATCGGCCGAGAGCAAGGCGGCCTTCTTCGAGACCAGCGATGTGCTGACCCTGCACTTGCGACTGGTCGCGGAGACAACGGGCATCGTCACGGCGGAGGATCTAGCGCGGATGCGGCCGGATGCGCTACTGGTCAACACCAGC
>CBIHQA010000605.1:0-2604 GCA_966211475.1 uncultured Neisseriales bacterium | reverse complement strand
AAGACACTTCCCCCGGATTCCGCTGTGCTGCATCCGGGCTACGGCTGCCACCTACGCCAATGAAAAAGCCGGCTTTCGCCGGCCCTTCATGCCGCAAACCCTTCCGACTCAAATCACCTTCGAATACGACGCCTGCCGCTGCTCCGTCCGCAGATACTTGTCGAACGCCGCGCAGATCGCCCGCACCAGCAGACGCCCCTTCGGCGTCACGGTGATCCAACTCTGGCCGAGCTCGACCAGACCGTCTTCCTCCAGCGCTTCCAGCGCCGGCACTTCTTCGCTGAAGTATTCCCAGAAGTCGATCAGGTAGGCGGTCTCGATCGCCTCGATCGACACCTCGAAATTGCACATCAGCGCCTGGATCACCGAGCGGCGTAGCAGGTCGTCCGCCGTCAGCACCACGCCACGGCTCACCGGCAGTTCGTCTTGGTCCAGCCGGGCATAGTATTCGTCCAGCGTCCGCACGTTCTGCCCGTAGGTCGGGCCTACCTTGCCGATGGCGGAGATGCCGAAGCCCAGCAGATCGCAGTCCGGATGGGTGGAATAGCCCTGGAAGTTGCGGTGCAGCCGGCCTTCACGCTGGGCCACCGCCAGTTCGTCGTGCGGCAGCGCGAAGTGGTCCATGCCGATGCTGACATAGCCCGCCGCGGTCAGCTTGCGGATCGCCAGGATCAGCAGCGCCAGGCGGGTATCCGGGCCTGGCAGTTCGGCGTCGACGATGCGGCGCTGATGCTTGAACAGCGCCGGCATGTGGGCATAGCTATAGATGGAAATGCGATCCGGCGCCGCCGCGATCACCTTGTCCAGCGTCTGGTCGAAGCCGACCACGTTCTGGCGCGGCAAGCCGTAGATCAGGTCGATACTGATGGACTTGAAGCCCACCGCACGCGCATCGCGGATCACCTGCAGCGTCTCCGCCTCGCCTTGCCGGCGGTTGACGGCGGCCTGCACGTCCGGATCAAAGTCCTGCACGCCGATGCTGGCGCGGTTGAAGCCGATGTCGGTCAGCAGCGCGAGCGTCTCTGCGTTGACCGTGCGTGGGTCCAGCTCGATGGAATATTCGCCGCCTGGCTGCAGTTCGAAGTGGCGTTTGGTCAGATCCATCAACTGGCGCATCTCGTCGTGCGACAGGAAGGTCGGCGTGCCGCCGCCCCAGTGCAGCTGTTGCACCCGGTGCTCATCGATCAGCCCGCTGACCATCGATACCTCTTTTTCCAGGTAGCGCAGGTAGGTGGCGGACTTGCTGCGGTCCTTGGTGATGATCTTGTTGCAGGCGCAGTAGAAGCAGATGTTCGCGCAGAACGGCAGGTGGAAGTACAGCGATAGCGCCTGCCGCACTCCGCCGATATTGCGTTTGGCCAGCCAGGCGCGCGCCATGTTGGCGTCGAACGCCTCGACGAAGTGCGCCGCCGTCGGGTAGGAGGTATAGCGTGGGCCGTTGCCGCTGTACCGGCGGATCAGGTCGAGGTCGATCGAAAGGTCGTTCATGGCGGTGTGTCGCATCGTTGATGGTACGTAGACGACACTTTGCCATCATGGGCTAAAGCTGCATTGATGAGGATCAATGCTCGGGTATTGGCTCCCCAGCGGCCCTGTAAGCCAACCGGCTACACGCACCACCGCAACCGGGCGGCCTCCCCCTTGCGGCCAGTGACGATGGCGTTCTGCTCGAAACGGTTCGCCCAGGCTTCGCCAGCCGCCGCATCCATGCCAAAGACCAGCACGCTGCGCTCCGCCGGCCATTGCTCGCCCGGCGCCTCGCCATGCCCTTCGACATAACGATAGCCCTCGGCATCCAACGCGCGAAGCAGGTTGTCGTGGCGGGCGCGGTTCTCGGCATCGCACAACGGCCCGGAGTACGGATTGGCGGCGGACAGGAACACCCAATCGCTCACGCCCAGCCGGGCTAGCTCCTCGTCCAGATCGGGGTGCAGGCGGTCGATCCGCAGCGTCAGCTGCAGCGACGGAACGACGTAGTGGGTACGCCGGTAGGCGGCATCGAGCGCGGCCCGGTCATCGGTCATGGCAGGCGGACTTCAACAAGGAAGGGCGTTACGCGGGTTCCAGCAGCCCGAAGTGCGGCAGGTTGAACGGCAGCTGCTCGGGTGGCACCGCCGGACTGTAATGATAGCCCTGCTGCTGGTCGCATCCCAGCTCGTTGAGCAGCTCCACCTGCCCCGGGGTTTCCACCCCTTCCGCCACCACCGTCATCCGTAGCGAATGCGCCAGCATCACCACCGCACCGATGATCGCGTAGGCGTCCTCGCTGGTTTCGATGTCGACAATGAAGGCCCGGTCGATCTTCAGCTGCCGGGCCGGCAGGCGCCGCAGGTAGGCCAGGCTGGAATAGCCAGTGCCGAAGTCATCGATGGCGATTTCCACGCCGAGTGCCACCAGCTTTTCGATGACGTGCAGCGCGGCTTCCGGGTTTTCCATCGCGGTCGATTCGGTGATTTCCAGCGTCAGCTGGCCATGCTCGATGCGGAACTCCTTCAGGCAAGCGGTCACCCACTCGACGAATCCCTCATAGCGCAGCTGCTGCGGCGACAGGTTCACCGCCACCGGGATGCGCAAGCCCTGGTCCATCCATGCCCGCATCTGCCG
>CBIHQA010000604.1:0-2610 GCA_966211475.1 uncultured Neisseriales bacterium | reverse complement strand
GGGGGGGTGTTTGGGGGGGGGGGTGCCTCGCCCCGTCGGGGGGGCCCGCGCGGGGGCGGGGGGGCTCCCCCCCCCCCCCGGCCCCCCCGCGGCGTCCAGGCTACGGATTCGTGGGTTTCTTGAGTGTTGTTTTGGGTTTATGCACAAATTGCATGAGCGCCGTCGGCTATGCAAAAAAGGCATTAGAGCCGATTTTTTGTCCTCCCTAATCTGGGACCGTTCCGGCCACGTACTCGCCTTGGGGTGAGCGGCGGGCCTGACCGATGGACGCCGCGAGGGGGCCGGGTTGCCGTGGGGGCGATCGGGTAGGCGGCACCGATACCCAGACCGAGGAGGAAACCATGAAGTTGTTCGTCGCCACCACTGCCGTACTGGGCGCCACGCTGCTGGCACCCGTTGCTTCTGCCGACAACCTGACCGGCACGCTGAAGAAGATCAAGGAAACCGGCGTGATTACGCTGGGGCACCGGGATTCTTCTATCCCGTTTTCTTACCTGGACGACAACCAGAAGCCCATCGGCTACAGCATCGACCTGTGCATGAAGATCGTCGATGCGGTGAAGGCGGCGGTGGGCGCGCCGAAGCTGGAGGTGAAGCTGCTGCCGGTGACGTCGTCCAGCCGCATTCCGCTGATCGCCAACGGCACGGTGGACCTGGAGTGCGGCGGCACCACCAACAACCTGGAGCGCCAGCAGCAGGTGGCGTTCACGCTGACCGAATTCATCACCAGCAACCGTTTCGTCAGCAAGAAGGCGGCCGGCATCAAGTCGCTGACCGACCTGCGCGGCAAGATGGTGGCGTCGACCGGCGGCTCGTACAACCTGAAGGAGATCATCGTGCTGAACCAGGAGAAGAACCTGGGCATGACGATCTACCCGTCCAAGGACCATGCGGACGGCTTCCTGGCGGTGGAAACCGATCGGGCGGCGGCCTTCGTGATGGATGACGTGCTGCTGTATGGCTTTGTGGCGAATGCCAAGGCACCGGCGGACTACGTGGTGTCGAAGGATTCCCTGTCGGTGGCACCGACCGCGATCATGCTGCCCAAGGGCGATCCGGCGTTCAAGAAGGTGGTCGACGACGCGATGCTGAAGGTCTACCGCTCCGGCGAGATCAAGAAGCTCTACGCCAAGTGGTTCGAAAGCCCGATCCCGCCCAAGAACATCAACCTGCGCCTGCCGATGAGCGACGCGCTCAAGCGGGTGATCGCCAACCCGACCGATTCCGGCGATCCGGCCGTCTACCAATGATCGGCGCGCCCTTCCGCCTGTGAGGGAGGGGCGGGTGTGACGACGATGGGGGGCGGCGGCGCACAGCTAGCCTGCCCCCGGCCGATCCCGCAGGGGAGCGGCACGAGCGGGGAACCGACATGAATTATCACTGGAACTGGCGCATCTTCCTGGCGCCATCCCTCGATGCGATGGGGACTTATTGGGACACGCTGTTGTCCGGTTTGGGCTGGACGCTGGCGACCGCGCTGTCCGCCTGGCTGCTGGCGCTGTTGCTCGGTTGCCTGGTGGGGGTGGCGCGTACCGCGCCGGTCCGCTGGCTGGCTCGGCTGGGCGAGGGCTATGTGGAACTGTTCCGCAATATTCCGCTGCTGGTGCAGATGTTCCTGTGGTTCTTCGTGGTGCCGGAGTTCCTGCCGCAGGCGCTGGGGGCGTGGTTGAAGCAGCAGCCGTCGTCGTCCTTTCTGACAGCGGTGGTGGCGCTGGGGCTGTTCACCTCTGCACGGGTGGCGGACCAGGTGCGGGCCGGCATCCTGGCCTTGCCGCGCGGGCAGCGGATGGCGGGCCTCGCGCTGGGGCTGACGCTGCCGCAGACCTATCGCCATGTGCTGCTGCCGTCGGCGCTGCGGATCATCCTGCCGCCGCTCACCTCGGAGTTCATCGGGGTGGTGAAGAACTCGGCGGTGGCGCTGACCATCGGGCTGATGGAACTGACGGCGCGGGCGCGCTCGATGCAGGAGTTCACCTTCCAGGTGTTCGAGGCCTTCATCGCGGCCACGCTGCTGTACCTGTTGATCAACCTGGTGATCGTGCTGGGCATGCGCTGGCTGGAACGGCGGTTGGCGGTGCCGGGTTTGATCGGCGGCGGACGGTGAGGGGGCGATCATGTTGAGTGCGTTCGATTGGGATGTGGTCGCCCGTTCCTGGCGTTACCTGGTGTTCGACGGCTTGACCTTCACCGTGACCTTGACGGTGCAGGCGATGCTGGGCGGGCTGCTGTTTGGCACGCTACTGGCGCTGATGCGGCTGTCGCGCTCCAGGGCGCTGGCGTGGGTGGCGGGTGGTTACGTGAACCTGCTGCGGTCGATCCCGTTGGTGCTGGTGATCTTCTGGTTCTACTTCCTGGTGCCCTTCATCGGCGCCTGGGTGACCGGTAGCGAGCGGCCGCTGACGGTGGGGCCGTTTGCCTCGTCGCTGATCACCTTTGTGATGTTCGAGGCCTGCTACTACTGCGAAATCATGCGGGCCGGCATCGAGTCGATCCCGCGCGGGCAGGTGTGGGCGGCACAGGCACTGGGGCTCAACTACCGGCAGACAATGACGTTGGTGGTGTTGCCGCAGGCCTTCCGCAACATGCTGCCGGTGCTGCTGACGCAGACCA
>CBIHQA010000603.1:0-2622 GCA_966211475.1 uncultured Neisseriales bacterium | reverse complement strand
CGATCGCCGTCGCCCCTTGCGGCAGCGCCAGGATGCGGCCCTTGGGCGTGAACACATAGACCTCGTCCGGGAACAGGTCGACCTTGATGTGCTCGAGGAATTCCGCCGCGTCGCCGCTTTCCGACTGGATGTCCAGTAGCCGCTGCAGCCACTTGTGGGTGCGCTGCTGCACGTCGTTGAGTGCGCCTTCGGCGCTCTTGTACATCCAGTGCGAGGCAAGGCCGTCTTCCGCCGTCAGGTGCATGTCGGAGGTCCGGATCTGCACCTCGATCGGCGTGCCGTAGGGGCCGAACAGCGTCGTGTGCAGCGACTGGTAGCCGTTCGCCTTGGGGATGGCGATGTAATCCTTGAACTTGCCGGGGATGGGCTTGTACAGCCCATGCAGCGCGCCCAGCGCCAAGTAGCAGGTGGGGTCGTCGCGCACCACCACCCGGAAGCCATAGATATCCAGCACCTCGGAGAAGGTCAGATGCTTCTCCTGCATCTTCTTGTAGATGCTGTACAGGTGCTTCTCGCGGCCGGAGACGTGGGATTCGATGTGGGCGGTATTCAGTTTTTCCTGGATCGCCGCCAGGATCTTGTCCACCAGGTGGCGCCGGTTGCCGCGCGCCGCCTTCACCGCCTTGCTCAGCACCTGGTAGCGGTTGGGGTGCAGGTAGCGGAAGGACAGGTCTTCCAGCTCCTGGTAGACCGCGTTCAGGCCGATGCGGTTGGCGATCGGCGCATAGATGTCCAGCGTCTCGCGGGCAATGCGCTTTTGCTTGTCCGGCCGCATCGCTTCCAGCGTGCGCATATTGTGCAGCCGGTCGGCGAGCTTGATCAGGATGATGCGGATGTCGCGCGCCATCGCGAGCAGCATCTTACGGAAATTCTCGGCCTGGGCTTCTTCCTGGCTCTGGAACTCGATGCGTTCCAGCTTGGAGAGCCCATCGACCAGGTCGGCCACCGGCTTGCCGAACAGCTCTTGCAGTTCGTGCTTGGTGACCGGGGTGTCCTCGACCACGTCATGCAGCAGCGCTGCGGTCAGCGCCTGCGGGTCGAGCCGCCAGTCGGCGAGGATGCTGGCGACCGCCAGCGGGTGAGAGATATAGGGCTCACCGCTCTTGCGGTACTGCCCTTCGTGCGCGACCTCGCCAAAGCGGTAGGCCGCTTCGAGCTCACGCACCTCCTCCGGGCTCAGGTATTCCCGGAGGGAATCGAAGAACTCGACCACGGCCCGGTCCAGCACCGGGTTGCTCGTGGCCGGCTTCATCGGGAAGTCTTCTCCGTCGTCGGACAGCAGCCGGGCAAGCGACGCCAAGCTGGACGCCGTCGTGCTGGGCGGAGAAGACAAGGCCAT
Source organism: uncultured Neisseriales bacterium (assembly GCA_966211475.1). Taxonomy (GTDB): domain Bacteria; phylum Pseudomonadota; class Gammaproteobacteria; order Burkholderiales; family Leeiaceae; genus Leeia. The sequence continues at coordinate 1,283 of CBIHQA010000603.1, read as the reverse complement.
GAGACTACTCGCGATAGCGGTTCACGATCTCCTCGGCCAGCTTGCCTTGCGCCAGTTCCTTCAGCGCGAGCACGGTGGGCTTGTGACGGCCCTGGTCGACCAGCGCGGTCGCACCGTTGGCAATCTGACGCGCACGCTGGGTGGCCGCCAGGGTCAGGCTGTAGCGGTTGTGCATGCGCTTGAGGCAATCGTCGATAGTGATACGGGCCATGATGTCGCGGAACCTCTTGAAAAGACGTGTGTAATTTTACCGACAGGAACGGAAAGGGGCCAGTTCCCCCTTTTCCTTAACCTTTGAGTTCTGAGATCAACTGCTGATAGCGGGCGCTCTGATTGGCGAGCCGCAGCCGTGCGCCACGCACGATGCTGGTGATATCGCGCACCGATTCGTCGATGTGCTCGTTGACGATCACGTAGTCGTATTCGTCGACGTGGCGGATTTCTTCCTGGGCGGACGCCATCCGTACCCGGATCGCCTCCTCGCTGTCCTTGTCGCGGCTACGCAGGCGCTGCTCCAGCACCTCCATCGACGGCGGCAGGATGAACACGCTCAGCGCATTCGGGAACAGATGGCGCACCTGCTGCGCGCCTTGCCAGTCGATCTCCAGCAGGATGTCCTGCCCGCTGCGGATCTGTTCCTCGATCCACTTCTGCGAGGTGCCATAGAAGTTGCCATAGACCTCGGCATGCTCCAGGAACTCCCCCGCCTCGATCATCTGCAGGAACTGTTCGCGCGACACGAAGTGGTAATCCACTCCCTCGCGCTCCCCCTCGCGCGGCGCCCGCGTCGTAAACGACACCGACAGCTTTACATTGCTGTCCGCCGCCAACAGCGCGGAAACCAGAGTCGTCTTGCCGGCACCGCTCGGCGCCGCAACGATGAAAATGTTGCCGGAATACATCAGGGGGTCTCACCAGGGCAATAAGGGCCTGTTTCAGAATAGGCGCGCAACCACGCCTACTGCAACAGGCCCTCGGGTCCATCATTGGACGAGGTTAACATGGCTACTAGCAATTTTGGAATCCACGCCGGACGGTGGGCGCAAAGCAAGCTTTGCTGGTTTGACCGACGGCAACCCATCGGTAGCCATCCCTGAATCAGCCCACTCCCCCTGCCCTCGCCGCAGGCGAGGGGGCTTCGCTAACGCTCATATCCTCTCCGGACGACGGAAGCCGCTCTTCGCAGAACGGTAGCTTCCCGCTCTTCAGGCAACGGAAACAGTGCTTCTCTGACCGGTAGGATGCGTCAAGCCGCTACAAATGAGCTGCTCGGTCAATCTAAA
>CBIHQA010000602.1:0-2627 GCA_966211475.1 uncultured Neisseriales bacterium | reverse complement strand
TCGAAGACTTCCATGAATGCCGGATTGGCGAAGTGGTTGGACACCAGCCCAACCAGCTCGGTCCGGCCCGTCATCAGGCTGCGCGCCAACTGATTGGGGCGATACCCGAGCGCCTTGGCGGCGGCGAGCACCTTGGAACGAGTCTTGGCCGACACACTGGCGCCCTTGGTGTAGGTGCGCGACACCGCTGACACCGATACGCCGGCGATCCGAGCGACCTGCTGGGCCGTTACTCGTTCCATCCTGCCTCCCACGACGCATCAGCACCACGGTGTGCCGACCTTGCTGCCGGAGCGAGGTGGGGAGCCGTTCCGCGCATGACAGCGCTTGCATTGTAACCCTTGTAGCCGCGCCGTCACCCCTACCGGGCGTGGAAGGCTGATCAGGCCCGTTCCACGCGGCAGGCGTAGCAGCCGCGCCGTGCAAAGTGGATATGCAGGTAGTCCACCCCGGGCAGCGCAAACAGACGATCGAGCAGGGGCATCAGTGCCTCGCCTTCGCAGACGTCGGCCTCCACCATCAAGTGGAACGCATCGTATGCACGCACCGACAGCAGACGGATACGCAGTACCTCCGGTACCTCATGATGCAACGCGGCCTCGGTCGCGGCACGCCGCACGAAGATCGGCCCGGATGCCTGATAGGGTGAGGCATGCGGCTGGTGGGAATAGGACAGCAGCAGGACTTCCTCACCGATCTCCGCATCGGTCAGGCTGATCCGGCAGGGGAAACCGGGCTTCTCGTCGACCCGGTAGCGGCGGATGCCCTGCGCGGCAAGCGCCGCGTCGGCCTGGTCGAACAAGAGCTGGAAGGGCGCGGCGGTCAGGCCGACAAAACCGTAGGGCATCGGGAGGCACCTCACTGGTGAAGATGCCCCCGACGATAGGGCGGACCGGGCGGGAGCCTCAATCCGCTTCTTGCGAACTAGCCCGACGGATCAACAGGCGGCGTAGACCTGCCGCAAGTCGGTCAGCCCGCGCAGCACCTTCTCGATGCCATCCTGGCGCAGCGTGCGCAATCCCTCGCGCATCGCCTCGTTGCGCAGCGTATCCACGTCCGAGCGGGCAAAGATATGCCGCTTCACCCCCGGCGTGATGCGCAGCACCTCGTGCAGCCCCACCCGGCCCAGATAGCCGGATTGGTGGCAGGCCTCGCAGCCGACTGCCCGGTTGAGCAGGAACTGTCCGTCCTTGGTGAACCGCTTCCGCCATTCGCCGATGATCTCGGTCGGATCGAGCGGCGTGTGCTCGCAGTAGGCGTGGGCCAGGGCTTCGATCTCCGCATCCGGCGCGGCTTCCCGCCGGCCGCATTGCGGGCAGACGCGTCGCGCCAGCCGTTGCGCCACCACCACCAGTAAACTATCCGCCACGTTGAACGGGTCGACGCCCAGGTCGATCAGGCGGACCAGAGTTTCCGCGGCGGTATTGGTGTGCAGCGTGGAGAACACCAAGTGACCGGTCAGCGATGCTTCCAGCGCAGTCTTGGCCGTCTCCGCGTCGCGGATTTCACCGACCATGATCACGTCCGGATCGGCACGCAGGAAGGCACGCAGCGCGTTGGCGAAGGTCCAGCCGATCTTCGGCTGCATCTGCACCTGCCGCAGCCCGTCCTGGCGGATTTCCACAGGATCTTCGGCCGTCCAGATCTTCCGCTCCGGCCGGTTGATATGGTTGAGCATCGAATGCAGCGTGGTGGTCTTGCCCGACCCGGTCGGGCCGCACACCAGGATCAGCCCGTAAGGCTTCTCGACCGTTTCCTTCACCTGCTTGAGATTGGTCGGACTGAGCTCCAGCTTGTCGACCGGCACCATCCGCGCGGAATGCAGAATCCGCATCACCACGTCTTCCAGTCCGTCCGTGGTGGGGATGGTCGCTACCCGCAGCTCGATGCGGGCCGGGCCCCAGCGCTCGAAGTTGATCTTGCCGTCCTGCGGCTTGCGGTGCTCAGAAATATCCAGCTGCGACATGATCTTCACCCGCGAGACAAAGGCGTCGCGGAAGTTAGGCGGCAGCTCGAAATAGGTATGCAGAATGCCGTCGCGGCGGAAGCGGATGCGTGACTTCTTGCGGCCCGGATAAGCCTCGAAGTGGATGTCCGACGCACCTTGGTCCTCGGCGTCCAGGATCATGCGGTTGACGATGCGGACCAGCGTGTTGTCGGTGTCGGTGATCAGCGGCCCATCGCCGCGGACCTCCTCCAGCACGACCATGTCGGTTTCGTTGTCCAGCTCACGCGCCAGGTCGTCCAGCTTTTCGCTGGTCTGCCCGTAATAGGTATTGATGGCGCTCTGCAGCTCGTCCGGCGATGCCAGCACCGGCTTCGCCTGCAAGCCGGTCAGGAACGATACCTGGCGCAGCGGCTCCCACTGCGTCGGGTCGTCCATCGCCACTACCAGGGTGCCATCCATTTCCATGATCGGCAGCACCTGGTAACGGTCCGCCACCTTGGCGGGCAGCTTCTTGACCGCGTTCAGGTCGACGTGGAAGTTCGGCAGGTCGACATAAGGCACCCCGAGCTTCTGCGCCAGCACCTGCTTGATCGCCGGGCGGGTCACCAGCCCCATGCGGACCAGGAGTTCGCCCAGCGGCACCGTGCGGTCCGCCTTCTGACGGGCCAACGCATCTTCC
>CBIHQA010000601.1:0-2630 GCA_966211475.1 uncultured Neisseriales bacterium | reverse complement strand
AGGCCTGGGACGGCTGATCCGCACTACCGAGGATTGGGGCGTGGTGACAGTGCTTAACCGTCGCCTGATCACCAAGCGCTGGGGATCGTTGCTGATGCGCGGGATCCCAGACTTCGAGCGGGTGATGGGGCGGCCCGCGTCACGATGTAGAACGCCATAGTCGTTGCTCTATCCATTGTCCAGCGGCACGCCACGAGTGGTTTTAAAAGTGCTGCCGCCATGGGCCAACGAACGCTGGAAGGTGCTCATTCTCCAAAGCAGTCGCCCAGGGCCTTGCGGCGGCCTGGACCGGCGGGCCGTCGCAGCCGTGAAGCCGCCCCCGGAGACGGTATAAAGTTGGGCCAAGAAACCCCGAGCGCCTGCACCGGCGCCCACCCACTGTCCCGCCCGCGCATGCTCGACCCTTATGAAAACATCTTGATCGGAAATTTCCTGTACTCGCTGGGCGCGCGGATCGGCGCGCGGTGCGTCGAACTGGGGATCGACGCAACCTGCTCGGTGTGCCTACTGCAGCAGACGCCGCTGGACGGCTTGATCGGCGACGTGTATCTCCGGTACCCGGGCGTCATCCGCATACTCGAGTTCAAGCGCTCGAGCAACGCGTCGGTGAAAGAGCAGGCGAAGCATGCCTCCCTGTGCGAAGCCCTTGGGTCGACTGAATACCGCGGCTTGTTACGCTTGAGCCGACGGGTGCACTGGTATGTCGAATCGGTCGAGGCCGACCCCGTCTGGACCACGCACGCCTGCTCCTACGTCGACATGGCAAAGGCACGCACCGGCATCGAGCCCGACTTGGGGTGGTTGACGGAAGACCTCGCCCACACAGCCGTCGGCCGCGCCGACCCCGAATTCCCTCCCGATGAGGTGGCCCGGTACCTGCGAGCGATCGCCCTTTTCGCTGGAACGAAGGGGACCTCCTCGTCGGGCATCGTGGTGGCAGTCGACGGGACAGGCACTGTGCGGTGGCTGCCGCTGCAAAGCGTCAGGGAGCTGCGGTTGGACCTCGGCGCTCAGAAGGCGAACACGCGGCACCTTGTGGCGGCGATGGGCGAAGCCCGGGCGAAAGCGCATGAGGCCGAACGTGCGCTCGAGGCCGAGCAGGCCCGCCAGCGCACCGCCACGCGGCCGCGCAGTCTCGAACGGGACCGGGGGCCCTGCCTTTGAAAGGTCGACAAATGGACGATTTTGAGAAAGTGGACGCGATCACCGCCGTAATCGAGCACGCGATGGCCTTGCAGCGCACCGCCGACACTACCATCGCGCAGGTCGCCCGGGCGGGCGACGTTCTCTCAGCGCTGCCCGAGGGGGTGCGTTCACAGGTCGCGCAGGGACTGTCGCTCGGCCTCGCACAACCCGCGGTGCAGGCGGGCGAGCGGATGGCCGGGCACCTGCGGCACGCCGTCGACGCCGCGAACGCCGCCGCCGCTAGACTGTCCGCGCTGGAGCGTTCCATCACCGCCAAAGTAATCTTCGTCGCCGCAGGCGTAACCGCCGCTGGCGGGTTGTCGGTCGCCTGCGTGGCCTACGGCCTCGGCGTCACGCCTTGGCAGATGGGCGACCTGCGCGCCGAGCGGGCGGAGCTCGAGGCCTCGATGGCCCGACTGCGCGCGTCGGGAGCCGACGGGGAGATCACTCAATGCATCGACCGGAGGCAGAAATTGCACCCTTGCGCCAAGATCGATACACGATACGGCAAATTCGATGGCGACCTTTGGGTGATCAAGGCGCGGTGATGCGCCTCTGATGCGCCGGGCCCCAATGCGCCCATACGGTGTCTTGAAAGGCCCTCGGTCCACGATGTGGAGTTGGACATCGGAGGCAGACCGCAGCTTTGCAGCGACTGCTGCCGGTCGCGGGGCGTGACGACAATATAGGGGAGCGACGTGCCCGAAAAGCTGGTGAAAGACAAGTACCTTGGGGAAACGGCGAAGATTCCATGCCCTGGGACGTGTCTCGGCATTACCGACCACACGGTCATGGCCGCCATGGATCAAGAGGACGGCGACATCCACATGGATTGGTGGACGCGCCACCAGGTGGTCATGTGTCAGGGGTGCAAAACGCTGTCGTTTCGTCAAGTCACAGGAAGCACCGAGGATTACGAGCAAGTCGGCGACCAGGAGTGGATCAGCCACGAGCGCGTTCAACTCTACCCGGCTCGAAAGACCGACTCACGGGGGCTCGGGAAAGACGTGGAGCGACTGCCCGACGAGGTTGCAAGGCTCTATGAAGAAACTCGAACTGCACTAGTAAACGCAGCACCAGTGCTGACTGGTATTGGCCTTCGCGCGCTTGTCGAAACGGTCTGCAAGGAGAAGAACGCACCGGGTGTCAAGCTGTTCCAAAAGATTGACGGCTTAGTGACGCTTGGTGTTCTAACGAAAACGGATGCCACCGTTCTTCACCAGATTCGCGCGATTGGCAACGACGCAGCCCACGAGGCTAAGCCGCACCCCGACGAACAACTCTCTCTTGCACTGGAGGTCGTCGAGCATCTCCTGAAGTCAGTCTACGTCATGCCTTTCAAGCTCGCCAAGTTCATGAAGCCCAAGCCCACGGCGGTCTGAGCTAACCTCCGCTTCCAAGCTCAGGATGGCTTGGTGGCTCGACCTCAAGGTTTCATCTTTTTG
>CBIHQA010000600.1:0-2635 GCA_966211475.1 uncultured Neisseriales bacterium | reverse complement strand
TACAGGTTGTCGAACTTGGACTTGGTGACCGAGTCGTTGACGTTGATCGCCGGGAAGGGCAGGTGGCCTTCCTTCTCCAGCTGATACAGGCGCTTCACGCCGGTGGTGGTTTCCTCGGTCACGCCGCGGATGTGCTGCAGGCGCTTGGAGTACCACTGCGGGTCGCGTTCCAGGTAACGGGCGATGGACGCGTACAGCGCCACTTCTTCCTCGTTGGTTGGCTTGGCGATCACGCTGCGGTCCTGCTCGGCACGGGCGCCCAGCATCAGCAGCAGGGTGGCGTCGCCGCCGTCGTCCAGGATCATGTTGGCCGGCTTACCCTCCGGCCATTCGAAGATGCGGTGGGAGTATTCCCAGTATTCGTCCAGGGTCTCGCCCTTGACGGCGAATACCGGAATGCCGGCGGCGGCAATGGCGGCAGCGGCATGGTCCTGCGTGGAGAAGATGTTGCACGAGGCCCAGCGCACTTCGGCGCCCAGGGCGACCAGCGTCTCGATCAGCACGCCGGTCTGGATGGTCATGTGCAGCGAACCGGCAATGCGCGCGCCCTTGAGCGGCTGAGATGCGGCGAATTCCTCGCGGGTCGCCATCAGACCGGGCATTTCGGTCTCGGCGATGCGGAGTTCCTTACGGCCCCAATCGGCGAGCGCCAGATCGGCAACCTTGTATTCGGAGGCGGGCAGGGGGGTGACCACAGCGTTCATCTGAGTTCCTTCGCTATGGCCGAACAAGGGGACGCAACTCACCTGCGCCCCGTGGTCGGCACGGGTTCAGGTGAGCGTCGTTGCTTGAGCCTGGCGGGCGGGCGCCCGTTGCAACGCTCCTCGGTCGGCGGCCATTGTAACGGATCGTGGCGGTCAATTCAGCTATCGGCGACGAGCGTGCAGGATCCGCTGCGGGCGAACAAATAAAAAATCCCACGTTCATCGTGGGCTTTCAGCGATGCCCCCTCCCGCCGGCGGGCGGGAGCTGGAGGGTGGGAAATTCTCAGAGGGCTGCGGATGATTTGCCGATGGGCAAACCAGCAAAGCTTGCTTTGCGCCCTTCGACAGATGTGCTCCCCACCCTCGCAAGCAGCCGAAAGCCCACGTCGTCGTGGGCTTTTTTGCTTTACCTGGAAGGTGCCGCTCAGACTGCTGCGGCTGCCTGCAGGGCCTCAACCTTGTCGGTGCGCTCCCAGCTGAACTCCGGCTCTTCGCGACCGAAGTGGCCATAGGCCGCCGTCTTCGCGTAGATCGGGCGCAGCAGGTCGAGCTGTTGCACGATGCCCTTCGGGCGCAGGTCGAATACTTCCTGCACGATGTGCGCCAGCTCGTTGTCCGGCAGCTTGCCGGTGCCGTAGGTGTAGACCATCACGCTGGTCGGCTTGGCAACGCCGATCGCGTAAGAGACCTGAATCTGGCACTGACGGGCCAGACCGGCCGCGACAATGTTCTTGGCGACATAGCGGCCCATGTAGGCGGCCGAGCGGTCCACCTTGGACGGGTCCTTGCCGGAGAAGGCACCGCCACCGTGCGGCGCAGCCCCGCCGTAGGTGTCGACGATGATCTTGCGACCGGTCAGACCGCAGTCGCCCATCGGGCCACCGATGACGAAGCGACCGGTCGGGTTGATCAGGAACTTGGTTTCCTTGGTCAGCATCTCCGGCGGCAACACCGGCTTGATGACTTCGTCGATGATCGCTTCGACCAGCACCTTGTGCTCGATTTCCGGCGCATGCTGGGTGGACAACACGATGGTATCGATCGCCACCGGCAGGCCAGTGTCGTTGTTGTAGCGGACCGTCACCTGGCTCTTGGCATCCGGACGCAGCCACGGCAGGCGGCCATCCTTGCGCACTTCACTCTGACGCTGCACCAGACGGTGCGCGTAGTAGATCGGGAAGGGCATCAGCGTCGGCGTTTCGTCGCAGGCGTAGCCGAACATCAGCCCCTGGTCGCCGGCGCCCTGGTCGAGGTCCAGACCCTCACCTTCGTTCACGCCCTGAGCGATGTCGGGGGACTGCTTGTCGTAGGCCACCAGCACCGCGCAACCCTTGGCGTCGAAGCCAAGGTCGGAACTGTCGTAGCCGATGCGGCGGATGGTCTCGCGGGCAATCTGGATGTAGTCGACGTTGGCAGTGGTGGTGATTTCGCCAGCCAGCACGCACAGGCCGGTGTTGACCAGGGTTTCCGCCGCGACGCGCGCGTACTTGTCCTGGCTCAGAATGGCGTCGAGCACCGCATCGGAAACCTGGTCCGCCACCTTATCCGGGTGGCCTTCAGACACGGATTCCGAGGTAAACAGATATTCACTCATTATCGTTCCTCAAAGCCGCGCCAAAGCAGCAGAACCTCGTCTGCCCAAGGGCGCGTGTACAATAGCGCGATTTTTCCAGCCGCCTTCCGATGGACAATCCATCCTCCGAACGACTTCCCTTCGCGCTGCGATGCCTGCGTCTGGCCGGCTTCCTGCCGCTGCCGGTGCTGCACGCGATGGGTGCAGTACTGGGCGTGGTGGTTTTCCTGGTCGCACCGCGCTATCGGCGGCGGCTGTCGGAAAACCTGAAGCAGAGTCTGCTCACGCAGTCGCACTGGCATTATATCTGCTTGCTGCTATGCAACGCGATGGAAAGCGGCAAGGGCGTGGTTGAACT
>CBIHQA010000599.1:0-2643 GCA_966211475.1 uncultured Neisseriales bacterium | reverse complement strand
GTCAACGACCTGACTTATCCCTACCTCGGCGCCAAGCTGTCGCCGATGGAAGGCTGGCTGTTGCTGCGCGGTATGCGCACGCTGCCGATGCGGCTGGCCTGGCAGTGGCAGAGTACCCGCCTGCTGATCGACCTGCTGGTCGAGCATCCGGCCGTGGCGTCGGTGCGGCATCCCTATTGCCGGCAGGGGGCGGGGGCGCACTGCCTGTCCGGATACAGCAGCTTGTTCACGCTGGAGCTGAAGGAGGGTGTCGATGCGCGCACCTTCAGCAATACCTTGAAGTTGTTCCAGCTGGGGGTCAGCTGGGGCGGGCACGAAAGCCTGGTGGTGCCGGCGCTGGTCGCGCGGGCTCAGGCTTCCGGGCCGAATTCGGTGGTCGATTTCGGGGTGTCGGCGCAGATGGTGCGCCTGCATGTCGGCTTCGAGCATCCGGAAGAGCTGTGGCAGGACCTGTCGGACGCATTGTCCGCCGCGTCCGGCCTGCGTTGAGGGAGCGATGACATGAACGAGGAGAGACGCATCATGCGCAAGACCGTGTTGTCCTGTTGTGTGCTGGGCGCGCTGCTGGTGGGGGCCAGCGCAGCGGAGGCTGGCAAGCTGAGGGTGGTGGAGGTGATCTCCAGCCCGGATCGGACCAAGCTGCTGCAAGGGCAGATCGATGCCTTCCGCAAGACCAGCCCGGGCACCGAGGTGGAATTGATCACCGTGCCGTGGGACGGCGCCTTCGAGAAGGTGCTGGTGATGTTCAAGTCCGGCCAGGCGCCGGACGTGATCGAGATGCCGGAACGATGGGCGGCCCTCTATGTGAAGGGCAAGCAGATCGAGCCGCTCGACAAGTGGGTGAAGGGCAGCAAGGATCTGTCCACGCTGCAGCCCAGTGCGGTGGAGCTGTCGAAGTTCGGTACCGACAATGTCTATGCGGTGCCCTATGGCTTCTATCTCAAGGCCTTGTTCTACAACAAGAAAATGCTGGCCCAGGCTGGCGTGCAGCCGCCCCGTACCCTGGATGAATTCGTGAAGGTGGCCGAGACCGTCACCCGTAAGCTGCCCGGCAAGTACGGCTATTGCCTGCGCGGCGGTAAGGGGGCCGGCTACGAATGGACCGCCTACCCGATGGCGACGGCAGGCACCGGTGCCTTCTTCGACAAGGACGGCAAGAGCTACTACACCAGCCCCGGCTTCCAGAAGGGCATGCAGTTGATGGTGGACCTTTACCAGAAGGGCTATGCGCCGAAGGATAGTATCTCCTGGGGTTTCAACGAGATCGTGACCGGCTTCTACAGCGGCACCTGCGCGATGCTGGACCAAGACCCGGATGCGTTGATTGGCATCCGCGAAAAGATGGACCCGAAGGATTTCGGCGTGGTGCCGATGCCGGTGGGGCCGAACGGCAAGGCCTACCCGCAGATGGGTTTCGCCGGATGGTCGATGACCGCCTCGTCGAAGAACAAGGATGAAGCCTGGAAGTTGATCCAGTTCCTCGGTGCGCCCAAGCAGAACCTGGAATGGGCGAAGTTCGTCGGCGTGCTGCCGGCGCACCGTGGCGCGGAGAAGGATCCGGCCTTTACCGGTGAACACTTTGCCGGCTGGTTCCAGACCTTGCAGCAGGCGGACCGCTACAAGCCCTTCATTCCGCCGGCGCACCTGCCGGAGTGGGGCGCGATGTACGACAAGACCATGGTCGAGAGCGGGCAGGAGCTACTGCTCGGCAAGAAGACCGTGGCGGAAGTAGCGAAGCAGTGGTCGGATACGTTGACCGCCGCCGAGCAGAAGTTCGACGCCGAGCACTGATCGTGAGCCAAGGCAGGACCTTGCCCTTGCGCGCATCCGCGATGGTCCCGCCCCTTACCGGGGGCGGGACCCGATGGCGGTGGAACCGGCTGCTGCCGTGGCTCTACCTGTCGCCCGCCCTGCTGTTGGTGGTGGGCGTGCTGGTGGTGCCACTCTGCGTGGGGGCGTCCTACGCCTTCCGCGAGCTGTCGATGGATAACCCTTTTGCCGATGGCAGCTTCAACGGCCTGGCGAACTTCCGGGCGTTGGCGCAGGACGCCAAACTGCCGTCGGTGATCGCCCATACCGCCTGGTGGACGGCGGCTTCGCTGATCCTGCAATGCGGATTCGGGCTGGGGCTCGCGCTGCTGTTGCGCCATAGCGGCAGTGCCGGGCGGCGGATGCAGGCCTTGCTGTTCCTGCCCTGGGCGGTGCCGTCGGTGCTGATCGGCCTGGTGTGGAAGGCATTGTGCAGTCCGCTGACCAGCCCGCTGCCCGGCTGGCTGGTGTCGCTGGGGCTGCTGGCGCGGCCGGACGACATTCTGGCTGACCCGGCACTGGCGATGTGGGGACCGGTGGTGGCCAATGTCTGGTTCGGCATCCCCTTCTTCGCGATCACCCTGTTGGCGGCGCTGCAGAGCATCCCGGACGATCTGTACGAGGCAGCGGCCCTGGATGGGGCCAGTGCCTGGCAGCGCTTCCTGCGGCTGACGGTGCCGCTGATTCTGCCCACGCTGCTGATCGCGATGCTGTTGCGGGCGGTGTGGATCGTCAATTTTGGCGACCTGGTGTGGATCATGACGCAGGGTGGCCCAGCATCGTCGACGCAGATCGTGCCGACCTATCTGTTCACCCTGGCGTTCACCGACCTGA
>CBIHQA010000598.1:0-2645 GCA_966211475.1 uncultured Neisseriales bacterium | reverse complement strand
GCTCGGTGTACATCGAAGGCCGCCTGCAGACCCGCAAGTGGCAGGACAAGAACGGTCAGGATCGCTACACCACCGAAGTGTTGGCGGACCAGATGCAAATGCTGGGCGCTCGTGGTGGCATGGGTGGTGGCCAAGGTGGTTCCGCTAGCTTCGAAGGCGAGGATGCCGGTTATTCCGCGCCGTCCGGTGGTGGCCAGGGTGGTGGAGGCTACGGCGGCGGCCAAGGTGGTGGCGGCTATGGTGGTGGTCAGGGCGGCGGCCAAGGCGGTGGTCAACGTCAGGGTGGCGGCGCGCCGGCACCGAAGCCGTTCGACGATCAGTTCGACGACGACATTCCGTTCTGAGGATGCCGAGCGGCTGCGCCGCGTCGCACAATCAAGAAACCCGGGATCGTATCCCGGGTTTTTTGTTGCTTGCGGATTCCACGCGCTGATCGTTTTCGCGGTAGGCGATTGCTTCAGGTTTCCTTAAGGAGGACTTGCGAAGCTATAGCCTGTCGCGGACCGGTTTGGGCCCGCTTTTGTTCACCTTGGGGAGTGGCGGATGTCTTCTCGAGTCCTGGTTTGGGATTGGCCGACGCGCGTGTTTCACTGGGCGCTGGCGATCAGTTTTGCGGTTGCGTACCTGACATCGGAGGGGCGTCACGCGCCCTGGATTCACGTGCTGGCGGGGTATTCCGTCGGCGGCCTGCTGGTGTTCCGCGTGCTTTGGGGGCTGGTCGGGACGCGTCATGCGCGCTTTGCCAGCTTTGTGAGGCACCCGAGCGAGGCGCTGCGCTATCTGCGCTCGCTGGTCTCCGGCGACCCCGAACATCACACCGGCCATAACCCGGCCGGCGCGTTGGCTGTCATCCTGCTGCTGCTGTTGGGGCTGGCGACGGTCGTGGCCGGCTGGCTGACCTATACCGACCGGCTGGATGTCGGGGAGCTGCACCAGCTACTGGGCAATGTGATGCTGGCAATCGTGCTGGTGCACATTGCCGCCGTGTTGTTGAGCAGCCGCCTGCACAACGAGAACCTGGTACGGGCGATGATCAGCGGCCACAAGAAGGGGGATCGTGGGGAGGCGATCACGGGGACGCACGGCTGGATTGGCTTGCTGTTGTTCCTGGCGTTGCTGGGGTTCTGGACGGCAGGGTTCGGCGGGGTCAATAGCTACCTGGGCAAGTCCACGTCGTTCACCGGTTTGTTCCGACCCGATGAGGCAAGGAAGGCCAAACGGGAACACGCACCGCAAGCAGCTGCTGCCGGGGATGAGGACAAGGACACGGACTGATGCGCGCTATGGCGCGTCACGGCGGTCTGCTCAGTGGCGCGCTTCCAGCCCGTTGGCCACCGCGTACACGGCGGCCTGGACGCGGCTGGTCAAGTTGAGCTTCTTGAGCACGTTCTGGACGTGGATCTTGACGGTGCTTTCCGCCACCCCCAGATGCCGGCCGATTTCCTTGTTGCTCAGGCCACGGGCGAGGTCGCTGAGGATGTCACGCTCACGCGGGGTGAGCTTGTCCTGTTCGGTGGGCGCGGGCTGGGCCGAGGTGCGGAACTGGGCAACCAGCTTGCTGGTCATCGCGGGTGCGATCACCGATTCGCCAGCGCTGACACGCTTGAGGGCGCCGACCAGGTAGTCGGCGTCGATGTTCTTCAGCAGGTAGCCATCAGCCCCGGCACGCAGGGCGGTGGCGAGGTCTTCGGCCTCTTCCGACACGGTGAGCATCAGTACGTCGGTTTCCGGCCGGTCTTCCTTGATGAGCTGGACGGCTTCCAGCCCGGACAGGCCAGGCATGTTGAGGTCCAGCAGCACCACGTCCGGCTTCAGCTCGCGGGCGCGTTTCACGCCTTCCAGACCGTCCGAGGCTTCGCCCACGACTTCGAATTCGGGATGGCGCTGGAGCAGCAGGCGGATGCCGCCTCGGAACAGGGTGTGGTCGTCGACCAGCAGCACGCGCAGTGCTTGGGTCATGGCGGGTGTCTCCATGGCGGTATCAGGCGGCAAGGCGATCAGCGCTGGGCAGGGTAAGCGTCAGCGTGGTGCCCTGACCGGGCTGCGATTGTAGTTGCAGGGTGGCGGCGAGCCGTTCTGCCCGTTCGTGCATGATAGCCAGACCGACGTGGCGTTCGCCACGCTGGACGTCGGTATCGAAGCCACGGCCGTCGTCGGCGACGCTGACCGAGAAATCCCGGTTGTTCTGGTAGCGGACGGTCACGTGCCGGGCGGCTGCATGCTTGCGGACGTTGGACAAGGCTTCCTGCACGATGAACAGCACCTGCAACTGGTGCTCCGGTTGTAGCGGGGCACCGCTGTCGTCGGCATCCAGATGGACCGGGATGCCGGTCTGGCGGGTGAATTTCTCGCAGGTCATGCGGATGGCGGTCAGCAGGTTGCCGTCCTTCAGGTTCATGCGGAAATTCAGCAGCAGCTCGCGCACATCCTCGTAGCTTTCCTTGACGCCGGCCTTGAGCATGTCCACGCCTTGGCTGATCTCGTCCTGGGCCTGGCGGCGCAGCGAGTCTTCCAGCATCTGCACCTGCAGGTTGAGGAAGTTCAGGCCCTGGGCGATGGAGTCGTGCAGGCCCTGGGCGACCAGGTTGCGTTCTTCGGCCACTGCCAGTTCGCGGGTGCGGGTCAGCAGGCGCTGGTTTTCGATG
>CBIHQA010000597.1:0-2647 GCA_966211475.1 uncultured Neisseriales bacterium | reverse complement strand
AGTTTGATTGTATAAATCTATTAATTAATCTTCCCCTCCCACAAAATGAAAACGGCAGCCGAAGCTGCCGTTCGTGTGACCGGAAATCACATCGTGATTTCCGACGCGCAATCGCAAATTAGCGGTTGCAAACGTACATGGTCACTTCAAAGCCGAAACGCATTTCAGTAGCTTGGGGCTTGGTCCACATGTTTTGATCTCCTGGTTGTCGTTAAAAATGCTCACGGAAAACCTTGTGCCGGTTATCCGTGCTTCGTACTATACCGAGGCGGCACTGAAGTGAATTCGTGGAGGTCATGAATTGAACCTAATGATTTTCATGAGTCGCTTGCTGGAATTCACTGCAGAGCCAAGTGTCTTACCCTCGTCCGACAGTCCTGTTTCTCCATCCTGAACAAAAACAAGGAGGGAAGTATGCTGAAGAACGTTTTGCTCAAGCAATTAGGGGAAAAGCTGCGCGGCTTGCCGCTGGCGGTACACCTTTGGGACGGCGCCGTGGTTGCCGAGGAGGAGCCTGTCGTGCGCATTCACGCCTCCGATCCGCGCGCCCTGCGCGTGCTGGCCAAGCCCAGCCTCGGCGGTCTGGCGCGGGCTTATGTGGAGGGCTGGATCGACCTGCACGGCAAACCGCGCGATATCCTCGATCTCGGCCGCACCCTGTGCAGCGCCGAAACGCCCGTCAATAACCGCATCGCCACCGACTGGCGCTGGTGGCGCCACACGCGCAGCAGCGACCGCCGCAACATCACCTATCACTACGACGTTTCCAACGACTTCTACGGCCTGTGGCTGGATCGTAACCGCGTCTATTCCTGTGCCTATTTCGAGCATTCCGAAGACAGCCTCGATATCGCACAGGAGAAAAAGCTCGACCACATCTGCAAGAAGCTCATGCTCAAAGACGGCGAGCGCTTTTTGGATATCGGTTGCGGCTGGGGGGGCCTGGTTCTGTGGGCCGCGGAAAAGTACGGCGTGCAGGCCACCGGCATTACGCTCTCGGACAACCAGCGCGATTATGTGCAGGAAGAAATTCGGCGACGCGGGCTGGAAGGGCGGGTGGAGGTAAAGCTCATGGATTACCGCGACGTGCCGGAAGAGCCATCCTACGACAAGATCGCCAGCGTCGGCATGTTCGAGCACGTCGGACGACGCCACCTGCCCGAATATTTCGGCAAGATTCAGCGACTGCTGCGCCCCGGCGGGCTGGTCATGAATCACGGCATTACTTCCACGGCGGTCGATGCGCATGGCCTTGGCAGCGGAATCGCGGAATTCGTCGACGATTACGTTTTCCCCGGCGGCGAACTCACCCATGTTTCCAATGTGATCGAGGAGATGTCCAGGGCCGGGCTGGAGCCGCTGGATGCGGAGAACCTGCGCCCGCATTACGCGAAGACGCTGTGGAACTGGGTGGAGCGGCTGGAAGACAGGCAGCAGCAGGCGCTCGACCTTATCGGCGAGCACAAGTACCGCATCTGGCGCATCTACATGGCCGGTTCAGCCTATGCCTTCGAGCGCAACTGGATGGCGCTGTTCCAGATACTGGGCGGCAAGGCGCACAAGGGCGGCAAGCAGGATTATCCGTTCAATCGCCAGCACATCTACGCCGGGTAAAAAAATGCCCCGCCATGGCAACAAGCGGGGCAAAGATCGCGATTACAAACAGAGATGAGCGAGGCCCGGCATTGGCCGGGCCGGTACTGCAGGTTACAGCGCGAACACGTTCATCGCACCGCCGCCAGGCGCCGCGTTGAACTTGACCAGCTCCTTGTAGCCGCCGGCGGCACCCAGGCCGTCGGTTTCGTTGGTCATGCCCAGGTTCATCGCCACGCCGGCCCAGCCGCCGATGCCGGACAGGATGCCGACATACTGCTTGCCCTTGTGGCTGTAGGTGATGGCGTTGCCCACCACGCCCGAGCCGACCTGGAACTTCCACAACTCCTTGCCGGTGTTGGCGTCCAGCGCCTTGAACCAGCGATCCAGCGTGCCGTAGAACACCAGGTTGGAGGAGGTCACCAGCGCACCGCTCCACGCGGAGAACTTCTCCTTGTTGTACCAGGCGGCCTTGCCCTTGAGGCCGTCCCACGCCATGAAGCCGCCCATCACACCTTCCGGACCTGCGAACATGGTCAGGGTGGAGCCTACCCACGGCTGGCCCGCGACATATTTGGACTCGACCGGCTCATAGGTCATGCAGACATGGTTCAGCGGGACGTAGAACAGCTTGGTCTTGGGGGAGAACGCGGCCGGTTGCTGGTCCTTCACGCCCAGTGCGGACGGGCAAATGCCTTGTGCGTTGTAGTCCTGGTGCGTGGAGAACTTCGGATCCTTGTTCGGGATGCCTGACTTCATGTCGATCGAGGTTGCCCAGTTGACGAAGGGGCGCATCTTTTCCGCGACCATGAGCGAACCGTTGGTGCGGTCGAAGGTGTAGGCGAAACCGTTGCGGTCGAAGTGCGATGCGAGCTTCTTGCCGTTGGCATCCCACAGGATCACTTCGTTCATGCCGTCATAGTCCCATTCGTCGTGCGGCGTCATCTGGTAGCCCCAGCGCGCCATGCCGGTGTCGAGGTCGCGGGCGAAGATGGTCATCGCCCACTTGTTGTCGCCGGGACGCACGTCCGGATTCCAGGTGCCGGGGTTGCCA
>CBIHQA010000596.1:0-2648 GCA_966211475.1 uncultured Neisseriales bacterium | reverse complement strand
TGCAGCGTCAGGTTCGCGGATGGCGTGGTCGCATCGCGCCATTCCTGCAGTGCGGCGTCCGTATCGTGCGCCAGTGTGGTCAGCCCCGCCCCGATCCCCAGCGCTTCGCCCGCTTTGGCGTAACCGGCCAGTTGGCGGGCGGTGGCGTCGCCACTGGACTGCGTCAGCACATCGAAACCGGCGGCCTTGTCCATGGTCGCGGTGCTGGCCGTCCGGTGCTGATCCAGCGCCCGCATGCCGAGCAGCAGGTGCTGGTTGAGTTGCAGCCCTTGCCCTTCCCGACGGGTCTGGGACAGCTCGGCCGATAGGTCCCGGACCTGTTGTGTCAGGACCACCAAGGTCGGCGTCAGCAGCGTCACGCCGATCAGCAGGAACTTGCGCGGATAGGTAAGGCGCCCCACCAAACGGCGGGCGGGCAGGAACAGGGCTGCAAACATGTCTCTCTCCTGGCGGTGCGTGGTGCGCACTTTAAAAGGTATCTTATTGGTATTTTTCGCACCTTATCCAGACCATTGCAGCCGGTCAATGAAACCACTTGCCGACGCCCTCTTTCCTGCAATACAGGCACCAATGCTGAGTCTGCCGGACATATACGGACGGGACCGTTGCGGTTCAGCCCTCGTTAATTGAGGAAACAGCGCCCGATGAAGTCCCCTAGAGGTGGATCAAGCCGTTTTGTGCCCCTGCCTCGCCCATGCCGCCATGCTGCGCCATTCGGCGGATGACGCACCGTTGCCCACTTTTCTGCCACACCGGCAATCCGGCTCGATTGGTCTTTCCCAGATAGCAAAGTGGTATTAACCAGGTACCATGCCGCCGGCGGGGTTCCGGTTTATGATGAGAAAAGAATCTGACCACGGGTCATCCCCTCCCCCGGCATAGGGAAACGATGCGACCGCTTGTTCACTGGCTTGGAATGGCATTGCTGATAGGGCTGGCTGCCAATGCGGCAACTCCGGTTAGCATGGCCACGGGTGAATACCCACCTTACGTCAGTACCAAGCTGCCCGGGCAGGGCCTTTCCAGCGAGCTGGTCGGCGAGGCGATGCGCCGCATGGGCCGGCCGCTGAAGCTCACTTTCCTGCCTTGGAAGCGGGCCTTCGAACTCACCCGCAACGGTCTGTACGACGCGTCTTTCCCCTATGCCCGCAATCCGCAGCGGGAAGCCGGGTTTCTGTATTCGGCACCACTGCATACCGACCAGATCCTGATGTTCGTCTCCATCGCCTCGCGCGACAGCCAGGTCGCCATGCTGCGGGGCAAGACCGTTTGCGTCCCCGATGGCTATGACCTCCGCCAGATCCAGGGGGCGCTCGACCTCTACCACATGGCACTGGAACGCCCGCCCGAGCTGGCGGACTGCTTCCGGCAACTCAATGCGGGCCGGGTGGCAGGTGTGCCGATCAACGAATTCGTCGGATGGGACACGGCACGCGAAGCACTCAATCGCACCGACCGGGTGCGCGTGCTGCCCGAGTCGCTGGGCAAGGACGAAACCTATCTGATCGCCCCCCGCAGCAAGCCCCAGTCGGCCGCCTTCATCGCCGACTTCAACCGGGCCCTGGAGCACATGCATCAGGACGGCAGCTACGAGCGGATCCGCCGGCGCTGGCTGCCCGCCTCGGCCAAGACGCCCGCCACCGCCTCGCCGGGTTAATGCCAGCTCTCGTCAGATAATCCTTACCGATCGTTAACAAGCAGACTCTTGATTTGTCTCAAGAAATCCAGGTGGTGGCCTGCGTATATTCCTACCCCTAGATTCCCGCCGTTGCCCCGCCATGCCTCCGAACTACGAAGTCCCGATCGAGCAGCTGATTTCCCGCCCGATCCTCACCTGCAAGCCAGATACCGCCATCTCGGAGGCGGCCCGTCGCATGGCGGAACAGCGCTGCGGCGCCATCGTGGTGATGCAGGAAGACCAAGCCGTCGGCATCTGGACCGAGCGCGATGCGCTGACCTTCGACCCCAGCGCCCCGGATGCCCGATCCCGCCCGGTGCAGGAGCTGATGAGCCAGCCGGTGCGCACCCTGCATGGGCGCGTGCCGGTCGGCGATGCCGCCATTCATTTCAAGCGGGCCGGCGTGCGGCATTTCCTGGTGGTGGACGACGAAGGCCGCTACCAGGGCGTGCTGTCGCAAACCGACGTGGTGCTCAACCAGGGCACGGAATTCTTCCTGCGCCTCAAGACGGTTGACTCGATCCGGCGTAGCGCCCTGGTCGAAGTCGCCCATGACCGGCCGCTGACCGACGCCATCTCCACCATGCGCCAGCACCGGACGGATGCGCTGGTGGTCCGCTACGCCTGCAACGAGCCCGGTATCCTGACCCAACGTGACGTGGTGCGGCTGATCGCCTCCGGCGAGCTGGGGGGCAGCGTGGGCGATCATGCCAGCCGCCCGCTGCGCTCGGTGCCCGGCACGCAGAGCCTGTACGCCGCCCGGCAGTTCCTGGTGCAGAACCACATCCGCCACGTCGGCGTGCTGGACCAGGCCGGCAACGTGACCGGCCTCCTGAGCCTGGGCGACATCCTCAGCAACATCGAATACGAATACGTCCACGAACTGCAAAGCGCGCTACGCGAGCGGGACGAGGCGCTGTTCGAATCCCGCTACAACCTTCGCCTGGCCGACCGCGTGTTCGAATCCACG
>CBIHQA010000595.1:0-2654 GCA_966211475.1 uncultured Neisseriales bacterium | reverse complement strand
CGACTTGTGGGTGTTACGGGCTGACTGGCACTTCGTGCACGAATGGGACGCCTTGGTCGAATGGCGCCGCCTGCATGCCAGGGAGGCGGGGGACAGCCGGCAGGGATGGTTGCTGGCCGTTTACCGTCACCTGGACGAGAACGTCAAGGTAGGGGTCGGCTACAACTTCACCCGCTTCTCGGACAACCTGACTGATCTGTCTTATCGCAGCAAGGGGTGGTTCCTGAACGTTCTGGCGACCTACTAGCGCACCGAGGGGCTCAAAACGACACAGCCGGCATTTGCCGGCTGTGTCATTTCTAGCGCCATAAATGGGCTTCAGCTGATACGGTCAGCGCCACTCCATCAATTCGCGGTAGCGGCTCTCGTCAAACATGTGATGGCTATCGGTATCGCTGCTGGTCGACACGCAATCCACGCTGACCCGCACATATCGGCCGAGCCGGCGCCAGATGGAGGTGGACAAGCGTTTGGCCATGGCGCTCTCGGTCTCGAACTTCGGCAGGGTGGTTTCCGCTGCCACCGTCAGGACAAAGGCCCCTTGCCAGGGGCGCCGCTCGATCCGCTCCGGGCGCGTCCAGTACTGATGGATTGCATCCAGCGCACGGTGGCACTCCAGCTCGGAGAGTGGCGACAGAGTGATGGTGATGCGGTAGTGGTTGGTGTTCATGCAGCCTCCGAGCCCATGGTAACACGGGGTTTCGGCCGCTCTCCAGTTCGCTTGCGACCTTGTTTGGGCTTTTTTGGACTGATGTCGACGGACTTCATTCCGAGTAATACGGCACACATCCACATTTATTTGTGAACATATATTCAATTTTACCAAGCGAGCGCTTGACAAAATATCGATGCAAAACGTATGTTTCAAACAACCGTTTGATCGATAACCGACATGACCTCTGCCGTACTCAACCCTCGCGTGGAAGCACTGCGGCCCGAACATGGGCCACGGGAGCCCGTGCAGCGCATGCTGGATGCAGCGGAGCGGCTGTTTACCGAGCACGGATTCGCCGGAACCTCGTTGCGCATGATCACGCAGCACGCCAGTGTGAACCTCGCATCGGTCAACTATCACTTCGGCTCAAAGGAAGTGCTGCTGCAGGAGGTGTTCGTCAGGCGGCTGGCACCCTTGAACCAACAATGTGTCGAAGCGCTTGAGCGGCTGGGCGCCGACATGTCCGCCACGCCAACCGTGCACGCGGCGCTGGCCGGTTTCCTGACCGAATCGCTGAAGGTAGCGCGGGTGCCGGAACTGGGCGGCGTGCGCTTCGTCCGTCTGCTGTCGCGAGCCTTCATCGAGCCGCATCCAGCCTTGCGGCAGTTGTTGCCTCGGCAATACGCACCGCTGGTGGCCTGCTTCAAACGGGTGTTCCGCGAATTGCTGCCGGACCTGCCGGATGAAGTGCTGCTGTGGCGTCTGCATTTCACCTTCGGGACGATCTTCTACGCCTTGGCCGGCAACGATGCACTGCACTTGGTGGCGCCTTGCACCATGGTCGATGCCGACGATGCGGAGCGGGTGGCGGCGCAGTTGCTGCCTTTTCTGGAAGCCGGCCTGACCGCGCCGGTGCCGCGGGCGATCCCGACTGGCGATTTGTCATGAGTTCTTTACCGCGGCGGCCTATAACCACGTAAGCCGCCGCCGATGTCGCGACTCTCCGCGCGGCGAGACAGTTTCGGAGAAAGAGGGGCGGGCAGATGCCCTGCCTGGAAGTCAGCGCGGTACGGCCAAAGCCGGCCGCCGTTTTAAGACCAGTTACCAGGAGTGAGAGCGTGAATTCCAACCGTTTCTACGTTGCGAAAGCGGCGGTGCTGGGCGCCGGCGTGATGGGCGCGCAGATCGCGGCCCACCTCGCCAACGCAGGCGTCGAGGCCGTGCTGTTCGACCTGCCGGCCAAGGAAGGCGACAAGAGCGCCATCGCCAAGAAGGCGATCGAAGGCCTGAAGAAGCTGAGCCCGGCGCCGCTGTCCTCGCCGGCCCGTGCTGCCCTGATCACGCCGGCCAACTACGACGAACACCTGGAGCTGCTCAAGGGCTGCGACCTGGTGATCGAAGCGATCGCCGAACGGATGGACTGGAAGCTCGATCTGTACGCCAAGGTCGCGCCGTTCCTGGGTGCCAACACCATCATCGCCTCCAACACCTCCGGCCTATCCATCAACAAGCTGGCCGAAGCGCTGCCAGCCGACGTGCAGGGCCGTTTCTGCGGCATCCACTTCTTCAACCCGCCGCGCTACATGCATCTGGTCGAGATCATCCCGACCCGCAGCAGCAATGCCGCGATGCTGGATAACCTGGAAACCTTCCTGGTCAGCACGCTGGGCAAGGGCGTGGTGCGCGCCAAGGACACCCCGAACTTCGTCGCCAACCGCATCGGTGTGTTCTCGATGCTGGCCACCATCAAGAATGCCGAGAAGTTCGGTATCCGCTTCGACGTGGTCGACGACCTGACCGGCGTGCGCCTGGGCCGCGCCAAGTCCGCCACCTTCCGCACCGCCGACGTGGTGGGCCTGGATACCTTCGCACATGTGGTGAAGACCATGCAGGACACGCTGCCGAACGACCCGTGGCATGCCCATTTCGACTGCCCGGCCTGGCTGAAGGGCCTGATCGAGAAGGGGGCGCTGGGCCAGAAGAGTCAGGCCGGTATCTA
>CBIHQA010000594.1:0-2663 GCA_966211475.1 uncultured Neisseriales bacterium | reverse complement strand
CTACCCCCGCGACCTGGTCGGTTACGGCCGCGAGGTACCGCAGGCCGACTGGCCGGGCCGCGCCCGCGTCGCGCTGCAGTTCGTGCTCAATTACGAGGAGGGCGGCGAGAACTGCGTGCTGCACGGCGACCCGGCTTCCGAAGTGTTCCTCTCCGAGATCATCGGTGCGCAGGCCTTCCCCAACCGCCACCTGTCGATGGAGACCATCTACGAGTACGGCTCGCGGGTCGGGGTCTGGCGGATTCTCAAGGAGTTCGAGAAGCGCGGCCTGCCGCTGACCATCTTCGGCGTGTCGACCGCGCTGATGCGCAACCCGGAGGTCACCAAGGCCTTCGTCGAACAGGGCCACGAGATCGCCTGCCACGGGCTGAAGTGGATCAGCTACCAGATGGTGGATGAAGACACTGAGCGCGCTCACCTGCAACAAGCGGTACAGATCCTCAAGGAGCTGACCGGTGAGGCTCCGCTCGGCTGGTACACCGGCCGCGACAGCCCGCAGACCAGGAAGCTCGTCGTGGAGCACGGCGGCTTTATCTACGACGCCGACAGCTACGCCGACGAGCTGCCGTTCTGGGTGAATGTGGGAGGCAAGTCGCACCTGGTGGTGCCGTACACGCTGGACGTGAACGACATGCGCTTCGCGACCAACCAGGGCTTCAACACCGGCGAGCAGTTCTACCAGTACCTCAAGGACAGCTTCGACGTGCTGTACGCCGAAGGGGAAGACACGCCGCGCATGCTGTCGATTGGCATGCACTGCCGGCTGCTGGGGCGGCCCGGGCGGTTCCGCGCGTTGCAGCGCTTCCTCGACTACGTGGAGCAACACGACCGGGTGTGGGTGACGCGGCGCATCGACATCGCCAACCACTGGATCGAGAAGCATCCGGCGCAACGCTACCTGTAGACAACGAATTCAACAGTCGGGGCGACCTGCGTCGTCGCGACTGCAACAGATGTTCCGATTCAACTGATTGAAGGAATGATCATGGCGCTAGTTCAAATCGATCCCAGTGCACCGGACTGGGTACGCAGCTTCGTCAACCTGGCTGACACCCGCCTGGGCGCCCGCCCGGTGACCGCCACCGACGAGTTCTTCGCCCCCGTCTCGCGCATGCTGAGCCCGGACCCGGCCGTGTTCATTCCCGGCAAGTACGACGAGCACGGCAAGTGGATGGACGGTTGGGAAACCCGCCGCAAGCGCGTCAATGGCTACGACTGGTGCATCATCCAGCTCGGCGTGCCGGGCAGCATCACAGGTTTTGACGTCGACACCAGCCACTTCACCGGCAACTTCGCGCCGGCCACCTCGATCGAGGGCTGCTGGTCCGAAGGCGACCCGGGCGACAACGCCGCCTGGGAAACCGTGCTGCCGGCTACCACGCTGAAAGGCAACAGCCACCACTACCTGGAAGCCGCCCAGTCGAATCAGACGTCCGGCCGCTACACCCACCTGCGGGTGAACATCTTCCCGGACGGCGGCATCGCCCGTCTGCGGGTCTATGGCACGCCGGCCACCGACTGGACGAAGCGCGATCCGTCCGCCCTGTGGGATCTGATCGCCGCCGAGAACGGTGGTCGCGTGGTCGCCTGGAGCGATGCCCACTTCGGTCTGCCACACAACGTGCTGATGCCGGGCCGTGGCGTGAACATGGGCGATGGCTGGGAAACCCGCCGCCTGCGCCAACCGGGCCACGACTGGTGCGTGATCGCCCTGGGCCACCCGGGTGTGATCGAGAAGATCGAAATCGACACCTGCCACTTCAAGGGCAACTTCCCCGACCGTGGCTCCGTCCAGGCCGCCTTCGTGACTGGCGGCACCGATCAGTCGCTGATCACCCAGAGCATGTTCTGGCCGACCTTGCTGCCGGAACAGAAGCTGTCGATGGACGCGCAGCATTACTTCAGCGAGCAGATCCAGAAACTCGGCCCGGTCACCCACATCCGCTTCAACATGCATCCGGATGGCGGCGTATCCCGTCTGCGGCTGTTCGGCCGCATCAGCAAGGAGGGCTGAGCGATGTCTGACATCCAGATCCTGGACGTACAGCCGCTGACCAAGGAAGCCTTCGCCCCCTTCGGCGACGTGGTCGAACTCGACGGTGCGCACAACTTCCCGATCAACGGGGGCTCGTGCATCCGTTACCACGACCTGGCCCAGGTGCAGCTCGGCGGCGACACGCCGCGCACCCTGGTCAGCCTGGCCCGCGCCCAGCCGCGCGAGCTGCCGATCCGCATCGAGATGCTGGAACGGCACCCGCTAGGCAGCCAGGCCTTCATCCCGTTGCCCGGCGCCAAGGCGCAAGGGTTCGACGGGGCCCATGTGGAATACCTGATTGTGGTCGCGCCGGCCGGGGACCTGGACCCCACCGCCGTGCGCGCCTTCCTGAGCAATGGTTGGCAGGGGGTGAACTATCACCGGGGGGTATGGCACCACCCCCTGCTAGCCTTGCACCGCGTGAGCGACTTTCTGATCGTCGATCGCGGCGGCCCGGGGCATAACTGCGACGAGCAGACCCTGCCGGCCCCGCGTGGGTTAACGCTGGAAGCGGTCGCGGCGGTGCGCGAACGGATGCGTCCGTAGCCCGGATGAAGCCGCAAGGCGTAATCCGGGAGCCGCGCCGTGCGCGGCGGCAAGGCAAGCGCGCCGATGGCCCGCCGCTTTG
>CBIHQA010000593.1:0-2665 GCA_966211475.1 uncultured Neisseriales bacterium | reverse complement strand
CACCGGCGTGTACTGCCACCCCTCCTGCGCCGCCCGCCCGGCACGGCCGGAGAATGTACGCTTTCACACCAGCCGGGAGGACGCAGAAGCCGCCGGCTTCCGCCCCTGCAAACGCTGCAAGCCGGACCAGCCCGCCGCCGTGCTCGACTACGCCATCGGCGCCTGCTCGCTAGGCCTGGTGCTGGTCGCCCGTGGCACTGACGGCCTGCGCGCCATCCTGCTCGGTGATGATGCCGCGCAGCTGGAGCACGACCTCCAGATCCGCTTCCCGCGGAACCGCCTGCACCGGCAGGATGCCGAATTGGCAGCCACGCTCGACCAGGTCCGCGCCTTTATCGACGCCCCATCCAGCGCGCCGGACCTGCCGCTGGCGCCCCACGGCACCACCTTCCAGCAGCGCGTCTGGCAGGCCCTTCGCACCATCCCCGCCGGGCGTACCATGAGCTATGGCGACATCGCCCGCCAACTCGGCATCCCGAATGCCGTCCGCGCCGTCGCACAGGCCTGCGCCGCCAACCCACTGGCCGTCGCCATCCCCTGCCACCGGGTACTGCGCAGCGACGGCAATCTATCCGGCTACCGCTGGGGCATCGAACGCAAACGCACCCTGCTGCAACGGGAGGCCCAGGCATGAATGCACCGCTGACCGAAAGACTCGGCCAGACCGACCTCGCCGCCCGCGTGGCGGCGCAGGATTGGTCGCGCATCGCCACCGAGCTGGATGAGCGAGGCAACGTCCTGCTCCCTGGCTTGCTCACCCCCGAGGAATGCGCGGCGCTAGCCGCCCTTTACCCACAGGACGAGCCCTTTCGCAGCCGAGTAGTGATGGAGCGGCACGGCTTCGGCCAGGGGGAGTACAAATACTTCCGCTACCCGCTGCCGGACCCGGTCGCCCAGCTACGGACCGCGCTCTACCCAAAGCTGGCCCCGGTCGCCAACCACTGGAACGCCGCCATGGGCATCGACACCCGCTACCCGCCACAGCATGCGGACTACCTGGCCGGCTGCCACCAGGCCGGCCAGACCCGGCCGACGCCGTTGCTGCTGCAATACGGCCCGCAAGACTACAATTGCCTGCATCAGGACCTGTACGGCGAATGGGTGTTCCCGATCCAGGTGGCCATCCTGTTGTCCGAGCCGGGGCGCGACTTCGAAGGCGGCGAATTCGTGCTGACCGAGCAACGCCCCCGCATGCAGTCCCGGCCAGAGGTGGTGCCGCTGCGGCAAGGCGACGCGGTGGCCTTCGCCGTACACCACCGCCCGGTGCAGGGCACACGCGGCGTCTACCGGGTGAACCTGCGACACGGCGTCAGCCGGGTGCGAGCCGGCCAGCGCCATACGTTGGGGATCATCTTTCACGACGCCAGCTGAAGCAGCATCAAACCTTGCTACCCGTAGGATGCCTCAAGCGAAGCGGACGCATCGGGCGATGGCTCCACGGCATCATGATGCGTCCGCTCCGCTTGACGCTTCCTACGGCAGCGGCCCCTTACCGGGCCTTGCAGCTCATCATGGAACACTGACGCAACCCGCATGACCGCAGACCTCTTCGCACCCACCGACGACACCCAAACCTGGCAAGAGCCCCTCTGCCCCGGCGCCGTCGTGCTGCGCCGCTTCGCCCTGCCCGACGTCCCCGCCCTGCTCGCCGGCATCCAGGCCGTGGCCGCCCGCGCCCCGTTCCGTCACATGGTCACCCCCGGCGGCTACCGCATGTCGGTGGCCATGACCAACTGCGGCCACCTCGGCTGGGTGACCGACCCCACAGGCTACCGCTACGACCCCATCGACCCCGACAGCGACCGCCCCTGGCCGCCGATGCCAGACGCCTTCCACCACCTCGCACAACGCGCCGCCGCACGAGCCGGCTTCCCCGACTTCGACCCCGACGCCTGCCTGATCAACCGCTACCTGCCCGGCGCCAAACTATCCCTGCACCAGGACCGCGACGAACGCGACTACACCGCCCCCATCGTCTCCGTCTCGCTCGGCCTGCCCGCCACCTTCCAATTCGGCGGCACGCGGCGGCAGGACACACCGGCCCGCATCCCGCTGACCCACGGCGATGTGGTGGTGTGGGGCGGGCCGGCCAGGTTGAACTACCACGGGGTGGCGATGCTGAAGGGAGGGGATCACCCGGTGCTGGGTGGGGTGCGGGTGAATCTGACGTTTCGAAGGGCGGGGTAAAACTGCCTCGGTGGGGTGTTCCGAAGTTAGAAAGCACCTGTAGGTTGGGTTGAGCTTGCGAAGCCCAACGTTCGCGGTAAACGTTGGGCTTCATTTCATTCAGCCCAACCTACGCGGGTTGACAGTCAGACGGCGACCCCACTCGGAAACCTGCCGTAAAGCCAGCGGAAGAACCTCCCTTGCAAGGGTTTAGATACCTTCCGATCCATGGGGCAATGTAGCCGGTTAGACCTTTAGTAGCGCCGGATTAAGGTGCTTCCTGTTAAAACGAAATGTGCTTTAGTTGTAACTGCTTTGCAGCCATTAGGACATGCTGGCAGCCTGCAATAACTATCCATCCCTTTTCTTCAGCCAGCGCCAGTGTTGCGCAATCCGCCGTGGCTAGCGGCCTCCCAAATGTTCTCTGGATCATCGTAGCCCTAGAAAAGTCAGTAAATGAGATCAACTGAGGTGAATTAATTGATGTAATTTCCGACAA
>CBIHQA010000592.1:0-2665 GCA_966211475.1 uncultured Neisseriales bacterium | reverse complement strand
GGCATATCTTTGTGACAGCAACAGCGCTTTTCGGCTGGACGGCAAGCGACCGGATCAATGGCCGGATCAGCGGGCGGCGGAACCGAGATCGAGTGCGGTGAGCGTACCGTCCGCGCCATTCAGATGCAGGGCGACCGCCTGCCCGGGGCGCAGCGCCGCGGCTTCGTCGGGGGAGAGCAGGGTACTGGCGATGTCCTTCCCGATGGCGACCGTGGCCAGCCACAGGCCATCGCAGGCGGTGAGTTCCAGCAGCTGGCCCTGCACCGCGAAGCGGCCGGCGGGCCGGTTGGCGACATAGGCCTGGTGCGGCGTACCCAGCGGAGCGAGCTGCCCGTCCTCAAGCTGCCAGACGGTATGGGCAAGGCGGAACACCTCCGGCAGGTCATGACTGACCAGCACGGTGGTGACGCGGAATTCCTGCAACAACGCCTCCAGCGCGCCTTGCAGCGATTGCCGCAGCGGCAGGTCCAGCGCTGACAGCGGCTCGTCGAGTAGCAGCAGCGCCGGCTCCCGGGCCAGCGCACGGGCCAGCGCCACCCGCTGCTGCTGCCCACCGGACAACTGCGCCGGCTTGCGGTCCGCCAGTGCGGTAAGGCCAACCATGTCCAGCAGCGTATCGACCTGCCGACCATCCGGCCGTAGCTGCGCGAAGGCCAGGTTCTGGCGCACCGACATGTTGGGGAACAGCGCATAGTCCTGAAACACAAAGCCCACGCGCCGTTGCTGCGGCGGCAGGTTGATGCCGCGTTCGGCGTCGAACCACACCTCGTCGCCGACACGCAGATAGCCCGACCAGGGCGTCGCCAGACCGGCGAACAGGCGCAGCAGGCTGGTCTTGCCGGCGCCGGATGCGCCGACCAGCGCGGCCACCTTGCCGGCTTCCAGCGTTGCCCGGGCGGCGAGTGGCCGGCTGCCGGCCTGGGCGTGCAGGTCAAAGTCCATCATGCGGTGGGCTTCCCGGCGGCCAGCTTGCGCTGTGCGCGATAGAGCAGCCACAGCGTGACGAACGACATCGCCACCAGCGTCGCCGCATAGGCATGGGCGGCGCCATAGTTGAGCGCTTCCACCTCGTGGTAGAGCGCGATCGACATCACCCGCGTCTCGCCCGGGATATTGCCGCCCAGCATCAGCACCACGCCGAACTCCCCGACCGTATGGGCGAAGGCCAGCACCGTACCGGACAGTAGCGCCGGCTTGCAGTTAGGCAGCACCACCCGCCACAGGATCACCCGGCGC
Organism: uncultured Neisseriales bacterium; assembly: GCA_966211475.1. Classification (GTDB taxonomy): domain Bacteria; phylum Pseudomonadota; class Gammaproteobacteria; order Burkholderiales; family Leeiaceae; genus Leeia. The sequence goes on along the minus strand of CBIHQA010000592.1, from coordinate 1,429 downwards.
GACTTGCCCAACGTGCGGGCCGCATCGATCAGCGAACGTGGCAACTGGCGGAAACCGGCGGTCAGCGGTTGCACCATGAACGGCAGGCTGAACAACACCGATCCGATCACCAGCCCGGAGAAATTGAAGGCGAGCGAGGTATGCAGCAGCTTCTGCAGGCCACGGCCGAAGGCGCTGGCCGGGCTGAACAGCAGCAACAGGTAGAAGCCGAGTACGGTGGGGGGCAACACCAGCGGCAGGGCCAGCACCGCCTCCGCCGCATCGCGGAAGCGCTGTCGTCCGAAGGCCAGCCAGGCCGCCAGCGGCACGCCGATCAACAGCAGCAGCAGGGTGGTGATCGCCGCCAGCTTGAGCGTCAGCCCAAGCGGCGACCAGTCGAGGGGGTTCATGCGCGGCGTCTCACAGGGCGTCCGACACGGTCATCTCGTTGGCTTTGACCAGCCATTCCACCTGGTCGCCAATGGCTAGTTCGAGCCGTTCTGCCGACCCGCGGGTGATGACCGCGCCGATACGCCAATCGCGGAATTGCAACTCCACCTGGGTCATCAGCCGGCCGTGTTCCAGCTTCAGCACGGTGGCCGGTTGGCGGTTGCGCAGCGACAGGCGACCCGCCAGCTCCTTGGCCAACGACACCTCGGTTTCGCGGAAACCCAGCTCCACCGCGACCCCAGGCGCCCAGCCCTTTGGGGGCCCGGCCGGCGACAGCAGCATCGCGGTGAAGCGGGCCCCGTCGACCTCCACCTCAGTCAGCGTCAGCGGGCCTTCGAAATCGAACGACAGCAGCGTGCCGGGCAGACGGTTCATGACATGTCTTGGTGAGCGGATGCGATCAGGGCAGACGATAGCCGTTTTTCTCGAAGATTGCCCGCGCCTTGCCGGCATACAGGAAATCATAGAAGCGCTTCGCGTCGGCCGCGTCGTGGTCCTGGGCGTATTGCAGCAGCACCGCGCCCTGGGCGATCGGCTCGTACGCCTCGCGCGGCACCTCTACCCAGCGGCCCTTGCTGCGCAGCTCCTGCGACACCACCACCGACTTGGCGGTGAAGCCCAGGTCCACCGCGCCGGTGGAGATGAACTGGTTGGTCTGCGAAACGCTCTCGCCGAACACCAGCTTGGGTTGCACCGCGTCCTTCAGCTTGTAGTAGTCCAGCGCCTTGACCGCCTCACGGCCGTAGGGGGCAAGCTGCGGGTTGGCCACCGCCACCTTGGCGATGGCGGCATCCTTGACCAGGGTGCGCCAGTTGTCCACCGGCAGGTCGCGCATGGTCCACACCACCAGCGAACCCAATGCGTAAGGCTTGGGCGCACCCAGCGTCAGACCATCCTTGGCCAGCTTTTCCGGGTAATCCATGTCGGCGGACAGGAACACATGGAACGGTGCTCCACTGGCGATCTGCGCGGCAAACTTGCCGGACGAGCCGTACACCGG
>CBIHQA010000591.1:0-2672 GCA_966211475.1 uncultured Neisseriales bacterium | reverse complement strand
ATAAATGGTTAGGTCGCGGAACAAAGTAAGTGCGGTGGTACAAACCTTGTGGAGTTGTGGGTCGTTGTTGCGATCCTTCGCAAGATCCCAAGGCTTTTGCGTATCGAGGTACTGATTGATTTCATCGGCGATAGCCATGATGAGCCGAACGGCGCGACTGTAGTCGCGCGTTTCGTAAGCCTCTGCGATTTCCGTGATGCCGGTAAATGTTGCTTTAAAAATAGCGGCGCACGATTCGTCTTGTTCACCCAGCCGGCCGTCGAACCTCTTTGTTATGAAACCTGCACAGCGGCTGGCGATGTTGACGTATTTGCCGATCAGGTCGCTGTTCACCCGGGCGACGAAGTCTTCCAAGTTCAGGTCGATGTCTTCGATCTTGTTGTTGAGCTTGGCGCCGAAGTAGTAGCGCAGCCACTCCGGGTTGAGGTGTTTGAGGTAGCTCTTGGCGGTGATGAAGGTGCCGCGGGACTTGGACATCTTCAGGCCGTCGACCGTCACGAAACCGTGGGCGAACACGCCGGTCGGTGCGCGGTGGCCGGCAAAATGCAGCATCGCGGGCCAGAACAGCGCGTGGAAGTAGAGGATGTCCTTGCCGATGAAGTGGTAGAGCTCGGCGTCCGAATCCGCTTTGAAGTAGGACTCGAAGTCCTGACCGCTACGCTGGCACAGGTTCAGGAAGGACGCCATGTAGCCGATCGGCGCGTCCAGCCAGACGTAGAAGAACTTTTTGCCGTCGGTGCCAGGAATGGCGAAGCCGAAGTAGGGCGCGTCGCGGCTGATGTCCCAGTCCGCCAGGTCGCCTTCCAGCCACTCGTTCATCTTGTTGAGCGATTCGGGCTGCAGGTGCGGCTGCACGCGGCCGTCGGCCAGCGTGGTTTCGCCGGCGGTCCAGGCGCGCAGGAAGTCGGCGCAGTTGGACAGGGTGAAGAAGTAGTGCTCGGAATCGCGCAGCACTGGCGTGGCGCCGGACACGGTCGAGTACGGGTTCTTGAGTTCGGTCGGCTGGTAGGTGGTGCCGCAGACTTCGCAGGCATCGCCGTACTGGTCCTTCGCGCCGCACTTCGGGCATTCGCCCTTCACGAAGCGGTCCGGCAGGAACATCTGCTTTTCCGGGTCGTACAACTGGCTGATGGTACGCACAGCGATCTTGCCGGCCTCCTTCAGCGTGTTGTAGATGCGCTCGGACAGCTCCTTGTTCTCCGGGGAGTTGGTGCTGTAGTAGTTGTCGTAGCCGATATGGAAGCCGCTGAAGTCGGCCACATGGTCTTCGTGCGAGCGGCGCACCAGCTCGTCCGGCGTGATGCCGAGCTTTTCGGCGTTCAGCATGATCGGCGTGCCGTGGGTGTCGTCGGCGCAGACATAGTGGCAGTCGTGCCCGCGCATCTTCTGGAAGCGCACCCAGATGTCGGTCTGGATATGTTCCAGCATGTGCCCGAGGTGGATGGCGCCGTTGGCGTAGGGCAGGGCACTGGTGACGAGAATCTTGCGTTTCGGGCTCATGGTGCGTCGCAGCGTCGAATTCAAAAGAGGGATTGTAAACCAGGCAGCCTCCCCACGGTTGGCTGCGCCTTGATCCGTCGAGCGTCAGCGAGGTCCCCCGCCGGCGGGCGGGGCGGAGGGGCGGGAATTCTCAGGGGGCTGCGGATGGGTTGCTGCTCGTGGAAACAGCAAAGCTTGCTTTGCGCCCTTTGGAAGTCAGGCGGTCCGTTACAGAGCAGCCGAGGGCGGGTTTAGATAGGCGGAGGCAAAGAGGGTCGGTACAATTTCGGTCATGTCCGGGGCGCAACGCCCCCTGTTGCTACAAAGGAATCGAATCATGTCCGTCTCCGTCGAGCAGGTGCGTGCCGCGCTTGCCACCATCGTCGACCCCAACACCAGCAAGGACTTGATCACTGGTAAATGTGTGCACCGCATCGAGGCGGACGCGTCGCCGGTGAAGGTGGAGCTGGTGATGCCCTATCCGGGCAAGTCGTTCTTCCCGGCGTTTGCGGAGGAGATCGAAGGCAAGCTGGCTGCGGCCGGCATCCAGGCCAAGGTGGCGATTCGTGGCGAAGTCAGCGCCCATCAGGCCCAGCGTGGCGTGCCGCATATCCCGGGCGTGAAGAACGTGATCGCGGTGGCGAGCGGCAAGGGCGGCGTAGGCAAGTCGACCACGGCGGTCAACCTTGCGCTTGCGTTGGCGGCAGAAGGGGCGCGGGTCGGCGTGCTGGATGCGGACATTTACGGCCCGTCGCAACCGACTATGCTGGGAGTAGCGGACCAGCGCCCGGAATCGCCGGACGGCAAGCATATGACGCCGGTGGTGGGGCATGGCATCCAGTGCATGTCGATCGGTTTTCTGATCGATACGGAACAGCCGATGGTGTGGCGTGGTCCGATGGTGACCCAGGCTTTGCTGCAACTGCTCAATGAGACGCAGTGGAATGACCTGGACTACCTGGTGGTGGACTTGCCGCCGGGCACCGGTGACATCCAGCTGACGCTGGCGCAGAAGGTGCCGGTGACTGGCGCGGTGATCGTGACCACGCCGCAGGACATCGCGCTGATCGATGCGCGAAAGGGGTTGAAGATGTTCGAGAAGGTGAACGTGCCGATCCTGGGCATCGTCGAGAACATGAGCACCCATATCTGCTCGAACTGTGGCCACGTCGAGCCGATCTTCGGCGAAGGCG
>CBIHQA010000590.1:0-2675 GCA_966211475.1 uncultured Neisseriales bacterium | reverse complement strand
CTCGACCCCGACCGCATCGAGGCCCTGCCCGGCGCGTCCTCGCCCGAGGCCCACCTCGCCACCTACCGACGCATCGACGTCGCCCTCGACCCCTTCCCCTGCAACGGCACCACCACCACCTGTGAGGCTCTCTGGATGGGCGTGCCAGTGCTAACCCTGCCTGGCGACCGCCACTCGGCTCGCATCACATCCAGTCTCCTTGGCCAAATCGGCCTCACCGAGTGCATCGCCACCTCCGCCGACGATTACGTGCGCCGCGCCGCCGCCCTCGCCGCCGATTCCGCCCTCCTCGCCCGGCTCCGCGGTCGCGGGTATCCGCGGTCTCCCGAAGCCCTGCTCTTCCGGCGCCTCAGCGCCGCGCGGCGCTGGCGGCTCACCCTGCGCGAGCGTGGGGCATGGCTGGTGCGGCTCTCTGCCGTCGATTATGCGGAAACCTTCGACGTCGACCTGGACACGGCCTATGACCAGCTCCAGGCCGCCGCCAAGAACCTCTTCAAGCGCTACATCACTGCCACCCGGGACACGAAAAAAGGACCGGAGGTCTACCAATGCGTGTGGGTGGGTGGGGTGCGCTACCACAAGGGTGAAGGCTGGATTGAGCTGGACTGGTGGCACGAGATCGTGCCGCACCTGTTCAACCTGGCCGGGGCATTCACCCAGTACAAGCTCCGGCAAGCAACCGCCCTACGCTCAGTGTATTCATGGCGGCTGTTTGAGCTCTTCCAGTCGTGGCGTGGCAAAGGCGTCTACCAGCCATCGCTGGACGACTTCTGCAAGGCAATGGAAATACCGGAGAGCTACCGGAAGGATTTCAAATCGATCCGCACCCGCGTCATCGAGCCGGCGGTCCGTGAACTGGTCGAAAAGAACAACATGCTGATCACCTGGAAAACCCTGAATGAAGGCCGGAAAGTGGTAGGCCTCGACTTCACGTTCCAACCGTCGGAATTGCTCGAAGGCGAGCCGATCGAGTCGATCAGACCCATGATTGCCGAAGACCAAGCCTACCGCGACAAGCTGGAGGCCAATGGCCAGCAGCGCATCGATGCCGCGCTGGATCAGGTCGCATAGACCGCAAAGCCAGTATCCATGCGGGTTTCGCCCTTGAACTATGACATTTCGAGGGTCGAACTATGAGCCTTTTACGGTCCAACTATGACATTTTTACGGTCTGTTCCCGACCGAAAAGACGAGAGATTTACGGTCATCAAGGGACCGGAAATCTGTAGTGATGAAGCCCTCAATCCCCACTCAGCACCTCCGGCCGCCGCCTCCTCAGCCACTGGTACAGCGTATTCGGCGACACATCCAGTAACTTGGCCATGGCCCGCTTGTTGAGGTTGAGCTCCAGGTAGTGGTCGATCTTCTTGGCGTGCGCATCGAGCGCCAGGGTCTTGGCTTCCCCTGGCGGCCGCCCGATGTGCACGCCCTCGGCGCGCACCCTGGCCAGCCCCTCCTTGGTCCGCTGCACGATGAAATCCCGCTCAATCTCCGCCGCCAAGCCGAAGATGGTGGCGTAGATCTTCGACTGCAGCGAGCCGTCCATGATCATGGCGCTCTTGACCACGTGGATCGCCACCTGGGCCTGCGCCGCCGCCTGCATGATCTCCAGCACCTGCAGCGTGGAGCGCGCCAGGCGCGACACCTCGCTCACCACGATCACGTCGCCGGCCACGCAGCTGCCCAGCAGCGTACCGATTTCCCGCTGGCGCCAGTCGATCTTGCTGCTGACCGTATCTTCGACCACCTCCGGCACGCCCAGCTTCCGGGCCGCGCAGTACTCCAGCACGCCCAGCTTCTGCGTATTCACGTCCTGCATGTCGGTCGACACGCGCAAATAGGCGAACAGAGCCATGTGCAATCCTCCATCGTGTTCAGTATTTGACTTTATTTGAACACATAACGTTCAGATAAATATCAAAGAATTGTTGAACACAAGTGGCCGATTGATTTGCACGACAACTTTCGCGCGCGAAAGTCTTTTAGCGCGCTAAAACAATTTTCGCGGAGGCGAAAATTCTGACGTTGGAAATCAGCACAGGCCGCAGCACAGGCCGGCGCAGCCGGCCTGTGGGGTTGCCGTTGCCCTTCCTTCTGACTACCGGCAACGCGCGGCCGCAAGCGCGACGGGCGCGAAGCCCTTACCTCTGGCTATGATTCACGCTACGCCGTTTTCCTCTGGTGGTTGAGTCCGGCGTCAGCCGGCAAACCTCTCACTTTGCCGCCGGACGGCGGCGGGCCAAGCGCGACGGGCGGGCGGCAGCGTAATCCCCTTGCCCCGCCTCACGCGGGGCTTGGCAAAAACTTATCGCTCTGGCAGCGCCAGAGCGCTGGAATCTCTTGAGGAACAAACTACTTCGCCTCATCCCCCTCCAGCTGCAAAAACACTGCCCGCTTGATGTAGACAGGGAAAAATGATGCGCTGGGTCAGTCACATCGCGATCGCCGCCAGCCTGTGCGCCGTCGTCAATCCCGGCGCGATGCCGGCGACCGTGCTGGGCTCCACCTTCCCCGCCTGGTCGGAATGGGTCCTGCGGGCCGTTACAGGCCGCAAGGTGCGCCACCGCGGCATCACCCATACCTTGAGCACCTGGCTGCTGCTGGCGGCCTTTGCGGCCCTCCTGTGGGACTGGCAAGGCTGGCTGCTGTGGTTCGCCCTGGGCAACGTGGTGCAC
>CBIHQA010000589.1:0-2677 GCA_966211475.1 uncultured Neisseriales bacterium | reverse complement strand
AGCCTGATCCTGCTGGCCGTGCTGGCCAACCAGCGCAGTGGCGCAGCGGCCCCTGCCAAGCCGGCAGCGGTGGGGAGCACGTCCTGAAGGACGCACCCCGGGCAGGTCAGCTTACTCGTAGCCGGCCTGGATACGATCCGCGGTGCCGTCGTTCCGCATGGTCGCGAGCGAGGTGTTGAGCCGTCGGATGATCTCCTGCGCGTCCGGACGGCTCCGCACCACGGCAAAGTAGTTGGCGTCGACCACTAGCGGGCGCGCCTGGACGGTCAGATTGTTGATGTCCACACCGCCCTTGGCGGCGTAGAAGCGCACCGCCGGCAAGCCGCCCGACAACAGCGCCACGTCGATGCGATTCGCCAGCAGCTTGCGCAGGCGGGTTTCCGGCCCTTCGTCGCGCTCCACCTTGAGCGAGGGCAAAGCCGCCTCGAAAGCAGGGCCGAAGCTGGCCCCAAGTTGTGCACCCAGCCGGTAGCCGGACAAACCGACCATGCCATCCAGGCGCAGCCCGTCGCTCTTGCGGGTGATCATCAGCACCGCGTCTTCATAGACGGGGTCGGAAAAAACGAACTGTTTCTCGCGCTCCGGCGTGCGGGAAAAACTGGTGATCACGCCTTTGCCGTTCTGCGCAAACGCCACCGCCCTGGCCCAGGGCACGGCTTGTACGTCGACGCTATAACCGGCCCGGCGCATCGCCTCGATGGCCAGTTCAGTCATATAACCGACCGGTTTGCCATCGCGCAGGAACATCTTGGGGGCCGCCTCGTCCGCCACAAACAGGGTAAGCCGCTCGTCCTCTCCGTGCACCACGCCGGCCTGCGCGCAAACGGCCAGGATGCTTGCAAGCAGCAAGGCGATGACCCGCCCCAACATTGACGCGCATATTGCCTTGCTCACCCTCATGGCCCGTCATCCTTATGGCATACCAGAGGGAATAGTGTACCGTTCTATGGCGACATTGCGACAGCAGAGGCCGGTGGCCCAATGGTCAGCTACCCAGCGGCACCGCCGGGTGTACCTCATGCTTCCGCCACGGCCTTCAGGTTGGCCAAACCTGTCTCGAAGTCCTTGCCGATCATGCGGTCCAGGCTGACGAAGACCTGCATGATCTTGGAGATGAACGGACTCGGTCCGTGCATCGCCCAGGTCAACCGGGTGCTGGTGCCCAGTTGTTGCAGCGTGAATTCGGCAATGTTGTGCCCCTCGAACGGCCGGATGAAATCCAGCTGGATCACCAGCCGGTCCGGCGGCACCGCTTCGGCGATTTCCATCCGTCCCTGGCCGACCTGTTTGTTGCCATCCCATTCGTAGATCGCACCCGGCCCCTCGGCCGCGCCCCCGAAGGTACGGAGCATTGCCGGGTCCAGCTTCTCCCACGGCGACCAGGCGCTCCAGCGATGGAAGTCGTTGATGAACGCAAAGATCTTGTCGGGCGATGCCAGGATGGTGATGCTGCGCTCGACCCGGAAGCTATCGGGCTTGGTGTTGGCGAGGATGAGAATCGCCGCTACCCCCAGGATGATGGCGAAAATGATGAACTTGAGCATGCGGCCTCCGGCCGGGTGGATTCCCTACTCCCGTTGTAGGACGGATTCCGTAGGACGGCCTAGGTTCACCGAATGAAGCGGAAGACTACGATCACGTGAAACAGCCCGGATTTGCCCCCCGCTTGTATTCAACCTGGCTAATAGCATGCGTTGCGCGAAAGGCCGCTAGCTAGCCACCCACCCCGTCATGGGAGAGGCACTGCCATCCCTGTCTGCGGCTTGCCGGCACGATGTCGGTCGAAAGCGGCCGGCTGCAACGGCGATCAGGCTGGCTATCTCTTCCGCTTTACCATGCACGGGCTGCCAACGCCCCCATCCGGTTCAGCACGACAAGGGACGAGTACGTGTAGAGACGCGCCGCACCGATACGATGCGGCGCTAGGGTTCGCAGCCGTCCAAGTCAGTCTTGGCGCAGACGCGTCTTCAGCTCCTCACTGGCTTGATGCAGTGCCGCGCGCGTGGCCGGCAGGTCGGACAAAACGTTGAGCAAGCCAAAATCGTGGATCATGCCGTTGTAGCGGACGGCCAGCACGTTGACGCCGGCGGCATCCAGCTTGCGCGCGTAGGCTTCGCCTTCATCGCGCAGCACATCCTTCTCGGCCGTCTCCACCAGTGCTGGCGGCAGCCCTTTCAGCTGTTCCAACGTGGCCTGCAACGGCGAAGCATAAATGTCCTGGCGCTGCTTCGGGTCTGAGGTGTAGGCATCCCAGAACCACTTCATCATGCCCTTGGTCAAGAAGTGGTCGCTGGCGAATTCGTCATAGGATGCGTTTTCGAAATTGGCGTTGGTCACCGGCCAGAACAGCACCTGGGCACGCAGCTTGGGGCCATGGTTGGCTTTGCTCATCAAGGCGACCACCGCCGCCATATTGCCGCCCACGCTGTTGCCTGCCACCGCCAGGCGCTTACCGTCCACCTGGATCTGCGCACCGTTTTCGGCAACCCATTTCGTCGCGGCATAGGCTTCGTTGATGGCCACCGGATAGCGGGCTTCAGGGGATGGCGTGTAGTTGACGAACACCGCCGTTGCGCCGGAGTCCGCCACCAAGTCACGCACGAAGCGCTCATGGGTCGGATAGTCGCCAAGGATCCAGCCGCCGCCGTGGAAGAACATAAAGGCGGGCAATACGCCT
>CBIHQA010000588.1:0-2685 GCA_966211475.1 uncultured Neisseriales bacterium | reverse complement strand
CTCGACCGCTGCAGACGATGGGTGCAGGAGAGAACATACAAGCCTGGACGCCCGCATGGCGGCCGGGGAAACGCAGCCACTCCTGCTGAGCCAAGCAAGCCCAAGCTCCCACAAACGTGTTTCAAACCATCGCCGGTCAGGCCGGCAGCGCGCCGAAGCGGAAGCTCGACGCCGTCACCCCGCCGAAGATGCCTTCCTCGTGATACACGCAGGTGGCTTGTTCACCCTCGGCCGCGCCGACGGCGACCATCAGCGGCACCAGGTGGTCCTCGCGAGGATGGGCGATGCGGGCGGCCGGGGCGTGGCTCCAGTCCAGCAGCTTCTGGGTGCGGTCGGCCGGCGCATCGGCCATCGCCTGTTGCAGCCAGTCGTCGAAGGCCTTGGAGGGTGCGGCGGCGCCGGGGCCGAACTGCCGCAGGTTATGGTAGGACAGGCCGCTGCCGACGATCAGCACGTCTTCGTCCCGCAGCGGCGCCAACGCGCGGCCGACGGCCAGATGAGCGGCCGGGTCGTAGCCGGATTGCAGCGACAGCTGCACCACCGGTACATCGGCATCCGGGTACATGATGTACAGCGGCACGAAGGTACCGTGGTCATAACCCTGGGTGGTGTTCAGGCGGCTGGGCAGGCCGGCGCCTTGCAGCAACGATTGCACCCGCTGCGCCAAGGCCGGGTCGCCGGGGGCGGGGTAGGTCACCTCGTAGGTGTGCGGCGGGAAGCCGTAGTAGTCGTACACCATCGGCGGATTGGGGCTCGCCATCACGCTGAAGTCGGCTTCTTCCCAATGGCCGGAGATCACCAGCACCGCCTTCGGGCGGCGGCCGAGTTCCTCGACCATGTCGCGCAGCGAGGCCTCCAACTTGACGAAGTTGCGACGGAAATCCTCCATGTACGGCCAGGGGCCCCCGCCGTGGGAGATGAAATAGGTGGGCAATCGGGCGGTCATGGTGGTGCTCCGTCAACATCGATTCATGCGCAGGACGGGGCTGCAACGGCCCCGATCCTACGGTTCATACAACGACGCTTACTTGCGGGCGGCGTCAACGCTCCACACCCCGGCACCGGCCGCAGCCAGGAACAGGAAGATGAAGCAGTACAGCACCGCGCCTTCGCCCTGGTTGAGCATCGGTTGCAGCGGGCTGCCCTGTGAAGCATGGGCCATGAAATAGGCAACGGCCATCTCGCCCGACAGGATGAAGGCGACCGGCCGGGCAAACAGGCCGATCAGCAGCAGGATGCCGCCGACCAGTTCCAGCACGCCGGCCAGCCCCATCAGCGAGAACAGTTGCAGGCCGTCGAAGTACGCCACGTGCGGCATCGCGAACAGCTTGGCGGTGCCGTGCTGGATGAACAGGTAAGCGGTGACGATGCGCAGCACAGCCAGCGCGCGCGGGGTCCAGGTGTCTTGGAAGGCCTTGTCGATTGCCATGGGTTTCTCCGGTAAGGGCCCGCTTGGCCACGGCGGCGTGCGGGTAGGTTGTGTAGGAGTCCGTGCCACCGTTTTGACGTAACGGACTCATGTGAAGCAACGTCTTGCGGGCGGTTCGCGATCCTTTGTCCGGTTCGATGGATGGATGCCACTTACCCCTATGACGCAAGACGCCTGCCGATGTTGCAAGGGTAAAGGTTTCATATTGGGGAATCGATGGCCGTATAGTTAGCGATGGATTTCCTGTTGAGAAACCTTGATGGATACCTACCTCAGCATGCGCGTGTTCCGGGAGGTCGTGGAGGCGGGCAGTTTCGTCACCGCGTCGGACCGGCTGGGCATCTCCACCCCGATGACCAGCAAGCACGTCGCCCACCTGGAACACCACCTCGGCGCCCGGCTGCTCAACCGCACCAGCCGGTACCTCAGCCTGACCGAAGCGGGCACCCTCTATTACCAGCAATGCCGGGAGGCGCTCGATACCTTGCAGGCGGCGGAGGCGGCCATCGGACATTCGGCGGAAGTCCCGCAAGGCACGCTGAAGGTGACCGCGCCGGTCTGGTGCGGCTGCCGGCGCTTCACCGAGGCGCTGGCGGCCTACTGCGAACGCTATCCGCAAGTGATGCTGGACATGCGGCTGGAAAACCGTCGGGTCGACCTGGCGGAAGAGGGCATCGACCTCGCCCTGCGCATGACCAGCGACCCGTCGCCGACGCTGATCGTCCGCCCGGTGTGCCCGGTGCCATTCCACCTGGTGGCCTCGCCCGGCTATCTCGCCAAGCAGGGCGCGGTCGACACCCTCGCCGACCTGTCTCGCCACCGCCTGATCCTGCCCAGCTACGTCAGCATGGAACGGCTGACGCTGGAAGGCCCAGACGGGCGGGTGGAGGTGCGACTGACGGCGACGATGAAGTCCAATGACAATACCTTCAGCTACCACGCGGTGCATGCCGGCATCGGCATGTCCTTCATGCCCGGCTGGCTGGTGGACGACGACCTGCGCAACGGGCGCCTGGTGGAGCCATTGCCGGCGTATCGCCTGCCGACGGGGACGCTGTTTGCGGCCTACACCAGTCGGAAATACCTGGCACCGAAGGTGCGCAGCTTCATCGATTTTCTGACTGGGGCGTTGGGGGAGTAGTGGGTTTGTCTTGTGGCGTCGGGAGGGTTTTATGCGCTGACGCGCGGTTAAAAGCATTTAAGCGGGGGTCCCGTCCCCCTTCGACGTGATTCTTTCTTTGCGCCGCCAAAGAAAG
>CBIHQA010000587.1:0-2692 GCA_966211475.1 uncultured Neisseriales bacterium | reverse complement strand
CAGCGCCGCTCTTGTATCGGCCGGGCCGCATACACATTGCCAGCGGGTTGTATATGCGTCCGTTTACTAGGCGAAGGTTGGATTGCATACATATGTGTGTATGCCGTTATCGTGGACTGCGGCCTCAACGCCGCTGGAGGACAGGACCCGGTGCAAAGGCATAGACATCAACTGGTGGAAGCGGACGAGACCGCGGTGCCCACCGCCAATGCCAGCGATGCCTACAAGCTGCTGCGCATGCTCGACGTGAATGCTCCGATGGCCGTCGGTCACATCACCGACCTGCACGGACATTGGCCCCTCGCCTTCCTGCTCGAGAGTGGGTTGGTCGAGATCGACGAACACCAGGGTGTGGCCTTGGTCACCTCGTTCGGGCGACGCACGGCCCGTGCCGGAGAGCGCTACCTCTGACAATGCCTGGGTGAGCTCTGTCTTGGACAACGGGCTTCCGGTAGTTGCCGCGCCCGCGCACCCCGGGGGGGAGCGGTGGCGCCGACCAACCCCGCGAGCGCAACGACAAGCGCGGGAGGCAAACCCATGGCGGGGGAGGAAAGGGCCGCCAAGGATTGGCTGGTCGTCCAACCGTGAAGGGTCAGGAGCACGGTCAGATGGATAACTGCGGCAGCGAGTGCGGCAGCCGCGGTGAGAACGATGAGCCATGTCAGGCTGGTCTCGAGGTCAAACCTGCGCAGCAACCGCCAGCCCATGAGCCAGCCGAAGAGACCGGCCATCACGAAGGGCTCGCCGCCCACGCTTCCAGGCGAGAGGAGATAGTGGACGATGGCGCCGCCGGTCGCCGGATAGGCCAGCAGATGCAGCCGCCGCCAGTTGCCGCCCAGCCGCCGGATGGCGGCGTCGCTCGATGTGGCGGCAAGCGCCAGCAGCGCGATGGCCGTGACCAGGGCAATATCCAGTGTCGCCCGGCTGGCAACCTCGTTGGTGATGACGGCGAATTCGAAGTTGCGCAGGAAGAGGTAGGACAGCGTGTGTCCGGCCGCGTAGGCGAAAGCGCCCACGCCAAGAAGACGGCGCACTCCGATCAGCCTGTTCCAGCCCAGCATCCGGCGGAACGGCGTCACGGCAAGGGTCAGCAGCAGCAACCATATGGCGACCGATCCCGAATAGAAGACGATCGTCGGGTGTGGGAACAGGCCCAGGTTCCGATAGAACCCGTCCCAGATTATCCAGCACTGCCAGGCGATGAGCGGGACCGGCAGGGCCATGCCTGCAAGTACGCCAATTCTAAGGGGCGAGAGCGCCCCCTGGCGCGTGCGCCATGGCCGCGGCAGGCCCTTGGGCGCCGCACGAAAGACCATCGAAGATATATCCCATTGCATATCATCAGGATTGCCGGATCGTCCCGTGCTGCAAGGACGCTCGCCAACGAATTTTCGGACGTTGCTCGTGCAATCGGGGCAGGTCCCGTAGGTTCTCCGGCTGCAGCTTTTCCGCCGGGCCCGCCGGGCTCCGGGCATCGATTCAGGCGAACATTGCTGTCGTACGAAATTCGGGCACGAGGCTCCGGCGCCGTGCATCGCCGCAAATATTGCGCACAATGCTGCGTTTACTCACGGTTTTCCCCTCATACGCTGGATGGGCCTCATGAGACGGCCCTGCAGGGCGGCCGGCAGACCGTCGGGGTGCAGGGCTTTCAGTGCGACGGCCGCAGGGAGATACACATGGATGGGAAATCAGCCGTGACACGGGCCGGATCGCATGCTTTCGGCTTCACGGCCGCCAAGCGGCTGCTGGCAGGCGCGGCCTTGGTGCTGGCAATCGGCAGCGGCGGTGCCGTCGCGCAAACGGCACTCGAAGTGCCCGAGACCGTTGCCCCATTGCTGGCGGATTGGGTGCAGGGAACCTGGGCGTTCCAGACCGCGGAAGGCTGCTTCAATGCCTACTACTCCTGCTACGAAAGCCAGGAGGCGTACAACGCCGGCATTGAGCCGAAATATCCGCTGCCGCTGAACGAGGAGGCCCGCGCCTACCACAATGAAGTGGTCAAGGCCTTGGGAGAGGGGCGGTCCATCTTCGATCCCGATTCCCAGTGCTATCCGCAGGGCATGCCCGGTCGCGCCCGCAGCGGCTTCAAGTTTGTTCCCGGCCCCACCGGTGATCGCATCTACCTGATCCTGAATGGCGCCGAATTCCGCACCATCTGGATGGATGGCCGCGAGATGCCGGAGCGCAAGCCGCACGAATACACCTACAACGGCGACTCCATCGGTCACTGGGAAGGCGACACGCTGGTCATCGAGACCCGCAACATCACCGGCCCGAATACCGCCATCCCGCCCAACACGCCCAAGTCGGACAACTTCTGGGTGGTGGAGCGCTGGACCCCCGTGTCCGGTGACGAGATCACCGCCGAGATTACCTTCAAGGACGAAGAGCGGTTCACCGACAGCTACACCGAGACCTTCACGGTCAAGCGCAATCCGGAAGGCGAAACCGGCGCCCAGCCCCGCGCCTGCATCATGGGCGATGGCCAGCGCTACTACGCCGCCGAAGACGGCACCCTGGAACTGACCGGCCCCGGTGGCGCCCCGCTGGAAAAGGCCGAGGACTAGCCACGCCGCCCGGCTGCCGCAGCCGCCGGACGACCACAATCACTCCCAAAAAAGAGAGGGTAACGCACATGTTCACCACCAAACTCCGGTCGGCTTTGCTGGCCGTCACCGCCTCCGTGGCC
>CBIHQA010000586.1:0-2735 GCA_966211475.1 uncultured Neisseriales bacterium | reverse complement strand
GATGTGCACGTTCGCCAGCACGCGCATGCGGCTCGCGGGCGTGACGATGTGCCAGTTGGGGTCGACGCTCTCGGTGTAGAACACCCACGGTCCCGGCGTGTGCTTCGTGTTCATGCTGCACTCCCAGTGGCCTTGACGATGGCAGCGCGCAGCATGTCAACGTACTCGCGCACAACGTTGGCCGTGTCAGGGTGGCCATGACTTTCCATGAACACCGCGCAGTTCAGGAGGCAGGCGCGTGCCTTCTTGTTTGCCTCCAGCAGCTCCGGCGCGGCGGCCATCAGGCGGGCGTTGGCAATCAACTGCTCGTCCGTGGTCCCGCATGGCCACGCGACAGCGCCGCTGCCGGCGCCCAAGTCCCGTGCGGCTACTCCGATGGTGGTTTGACCGTTTCCGCACTTGAAGTCGGTTCGAACGACCCACGGTCCCGGCGTGTACTTCGCGATGCTCATGTCAGTCTCCGCGCAATGGCGCGCATCACGCGCCGGAGCAAGTTCACGCGGCGGCGCGGGGCAGGGCGGAAGCCCTGGGCGTGGATGCGGTACACGGGGTGGCTCATTGCGTCACCTCGTCGCCGTAGAACTCGGGGAAGGTGATCCGGTGCGCTGCCAACGATTCGCCGTTGGCGGCGATGTAGGCCTCGGCCGCTTCGGTCTGGAACGCTGTCCGCGCGGCCAGGAGTGCATCAGCCGGAGCCGCCTGCATTGCCAGGAACAGCGGCTCGACCTTTGCGTCGCCCCACACGTCGCTCAGGGCTTCGTTAAGGTCTTGCTCATAGACGCCGATGACCGAGCCGTCGGCACGTTTGACAGCGCACGGGATCGTCACGGCTTCACCGGCAAACGCGTGTTTGAACGCCCACAGCAGCTCGACACGGACCTCGGTCAGTGCGACCTCCATGGCTGCCTCTTCGGCATCGGTGCAAGCATCCTCTCGCAGACGGCGGTGCTCGGCGATCGAATCGAAGTCGATCAGCGCGCCTGTCGCAGCCATTCCGTTGAGCATCGGCGCGTGAGCCGCGTACGTCGTCTGTGCCATCTCTTTCTCCGTCTGCACCTGTTGTGTGCGATGGAGAAATTATTCCTCAAGGAATTTGTAGAGTCAAGCGCAAAGGAATATTCGTTTTGGATTGCGCGCCCAGCGTTTCACACTTTCACAACTCGACGATCCGCGTCCGCCCCCACGAGGCTCGCGGCAGGGGTGTGCACACGTAAGAAGGCCCGCTCGGCGGCGGGCCTGGTTTGTCGCTGTTGTCCGGGGCTGGACTGTCGTTGCTCAGTCCTCGCGCCACTTCAACGTGGCCAGGACCTTCAGTCCGTGTTCCTTGCTGTCGAGCGTGACATATCCGCTCGCCTTGGGCTGGGCCTGCCAGTGGTCGCCCCGCACAAGGGCGTAACTCCTGATGAAGCGATGGCCGTCACTATCCTCGAGTAGAACCGTCTTGCTTGGTGTCGGCGCAAGGTCGCGCTCGAAGATCAGGCTCGAACCCTTCTCAATGTGACCGGCGAGCGAGTCGTCCGGCATCAGGATGGTGAACCGCTCTGGTAGCTGTGTCATCCCCTCAACTTCCTCCCATGTAAACGAGGGGGGGACTGTAAATACATCCAGTATCATGGGATGAGCCAGTGCCGGTGTTGTCGGTCCGACAAGCGGCATTGTGTCACGGTAGACGCTCCAATCTGGCAAAGGTCCATCGCCAGACTCAAGCCATTCCGCTGTGACGCCGAGCACACGGGACAGGCGGGCAATGCCCGTGGTCTTCTCGATCAGTCCGAGTTCGATCTTGGAGATGTCGGGCTGCTTCAGGCCTGCCTTTGTCGCAAGCTCCCCTTGGCTGAGCCCCCGCTTCTTCCGGGCGAGGCGCAGGCGGCGCGCAAGTGTGTCGGTGTCTCGGTCCATGCTGGCATTTAATCGTTTTTGCATATTCCAAAAGGCGTGGCACAATAGTCGCAAAGGAATACGACTATGGAAGCCAGAGACTTCGTTGCTGCTCTTGTCGCTCACGGGCTGACCCAGCAGCAGATCGCCGAGAAGACGGGCGTTCCCCAGCCCACGGTTAGCAAGGTGCTGCGGGGTGAGGTGGCAGACGTCATGTCGCGCAACTACCGGAAATTGCAGGCACTGCATGCCGAGGTGCTCGGTAGCTTGGAGCCGGTGGCCCCAGGGGCGATCCGTGGGTGAGCAAAAGCGCGAGCGCTTCATGCCGCCTGAGTGTGCTCACCCGACGTACCTCCGAAGTTCGGCCGCTGCAGCTTCGTGCATGGCTGCGGCCAATTCGTGCTCGACGGCTATGGCGGTCATGGCCCGCCGCAGCAGTGCGCGCACCTTGCTCCGCGCCCACCTCAAGTCCCCGGTCATTTCGCAATCCCTTTCTGTTGGGCCCTCCTGCAAAGCCTCGGGTTCGGGTGCCTCCGAGTTCGTCGGTGGCGCAGGCCGGGCTCAACAGAAAGGCGATTCGTTTCGCCCTCGGAAGGCTTCAGTTTTCCCGCTCGCCAACTGGTTACTCAAGCGGTTACCGATTGGACTTTTCTATCGACGTCGGGCGACCGGCCCGATTTCTCAAACCGATTCGTGAAGGCACTCATGGATTCACCAGCTTTGCCCCTGTTGGGGCGCCTCAACGGCCCGTCTGTTGTCCCGACGTACTACGTGCTGCGATGCAAGACCTACAGAGAGGCAGTGCGCATGTGTTGGGGGCTGCGCCGAGTGCACTTCATGAACTTCCGCCAGCTTGC
>CBIHQA010000585.1:0-2741 GCA_966211475.1 uncultured Neisseriales bacterium | reverse complement strand
CCCACCCACGGCCCGGCGGCATTGACCAGCGCCCGGGCGCCGACTTCCGTCTGGCTGCCGTCGCTGCCTTGCAGGCTGATCTGCCAGCCGTTCGCCGAACGTTTGGCGGACGTGCAACGGGTACGGGTCAGCACCGTGGCACCGCGTGCGGCGGCATCCATGGCATTGAGCACCACCAACCGCGCGTCCTGCACCCAACCATCCGAATAGACGAACCCCTTGCGGAATTCACCTTTGAGCGGACGGCCTGCTTCGTGCTCGGCCAGATTGATGGTTTGCGAACCAGGCAACAGCTCGCGTTTTGCCAAATGATCGTAAAGGAACAAACCGGCGCGGATCAGCCAGACCGGACGCAGATGACGGTCGTGCGGCATCACGAAACGCAGCGGCCACATGATGTGCGGCGCGGCGCGCAGCAGCACTTCGCGCTCCTGCAGGGCTTTGCGCACCAGATTGAATTCGTAGTATTCGAGGTAGCGGAGACCGCCGTGGATCAGCTTGGTGCTGTTGGATGACGTATGGGCTGCCAGATCGTGCTGCTCACAGAGCAGTACTTTCAAACCGCGGCCTGCCGCGTCCCGAGCGATGCCGACGCCGTTGATGCCGCCGCCCACCACCAGCAGATCGTATTGCATGCGTGCCTCTTGCCTTTGGACAGGTACCCGGGATAGCGGTGCACTGCTTCCCGGTGTTGATGTGAGCTCATCCTAATACATGAAATGATCGAAAACAAACATTTTTTGTTGTTTTCATTTTCACTTTTCATCATTCACGACAAATTTCCAACAAGGAACACGGTCTGCACTGTGACAAATCGGGAACTGTGCTATACACAGGGCCTACCGAAGGCCCGCCTCCAACCCGTGCAGGACAACCCATGCAGCTCAACCCGCGTCAACAGCAGTTGATCGATCAGCTACGCCAGAGTGGTTTCGTTTCGGTAGAAGAACTGGCGCAGCGATTCAACGTCACCACCCAAACCATCCGGCGTGACATCAACCAGCTGGCCGAGCACAAGCTGATCCGCCGCTACCATGGCGGCGCGGGCCTGCCGTCGAGCGTGGAGAACATCGCCTACACGCAGCGTCAGGTGCTAAACATCGAGGAAAAGCGGCGGATCGCCCAACTGGTGGCCGCACAGGTCAGCAACGGGCAATCGCTGATCCTGAACATCGGGACAACGACGGAAGAAGTGGCCCAGGCCCTGCTCAAACACCAGGACCTGCGGGTGGTGACCAACAACCTGAACGTGGCCGCCATCCTGTCGGCGAATCCGGAGATCGAAGTCATCGTGGCCGGCGGCGTGGTCCGCCACCGCGACCGCGGCATCACCGGCGAAGCCACCATCGATTTCATCCGCCAGTTCAAGGTGGACATCGGCATCATCGGCGTATCGAGCATCGAGCCGGACGGCACGTTGCGCGACTTCGACTACCGGGAAGTGAAGGTCGCCCAGACCATCATTGAGCAATCGCGGCAAGTCTGGCTGGCGGCGGACAACAGCAAGTTCGGCCGCGACGCGATGGTGCGGCTGGGCCACCTGTCCCAGGTGGACAGCCTGTTCACCGACGCCCCGGTGCCCGTGGAGCTGCTGCCGGTGCTGAAAGAATGCAAAACCGAGGTCTTTGTCGCAGATTAAAGGCCTGTTAACACGGGCTGACCGCATCGGTCCGGTCAGCGCCTCACTGCGTCCGTCCTTTCGCTCGACAGGACGCAATATGTAATGCAATTGCGGCCAGGCCGCACCAGTGCTACCTTCGCGGCTCATCCGCTGCTGAATCCGTTGCCTGCCGTGTCCCTGCTCCGTTCGCGCCGCCTCCGCCTGCGACTTGCCGGCCTGATCCTCTGGATCGGGCTGTCGGCGCTGGTCAGCACGCTGATCGGCATCACCCAGTACCGCCAGATCGCTGATAACTTCGAGCAGGAAACCCGCCTGCTCAACAGGGTGCTGACCCAGCGCGCCGAACAGCACGATGCGATCGTGGCCGCGGTAAACGCCATGCAGTCGATGACGCCTGCGCCGTCGCCATTCGAACTCACCCGTTTTGCCGAAGCGGTGCGCCAACGGTATCCGCAAGTGATCGGCATCGGCGCCTGGCGGCAGGTGAAAGAGCGCAGCCGGCCGCAGGCACTGTGGCGTGCCGGCGCGGCGCCAGTTGACTGGCCGGAGGATACCGAGCTGTTCAATGTGCCGGCCGAGTCGGAATGGTTCGGCGTGGTCCCGGCGCCCGCCGACCGCTTCACGCTGGTATCGCGGCAGCGGACCCTCACGGGCGGCAACGCTGTGCTTGCGCTGCTGATCGAACCGGCCGCCTTGCTGCGCACCGAAGAAACCCCCTCCAGCCGGATCGGGTTCCAGCTGGTTGCTTCGACCACCTCCACCCCGCTGTTGTCCGCCCAGGCGGAATCTCATTCCGGCATGCTGATGCGCTGGCTGGAACCGCTGCGCTCGCAACGTGCGCTGGGCATTGCATCGCAAGCTTTCGTGGTGGATGCCTGGCAGCCGATCTACTTCGATGAATTGGATCCGCGCCGCATGCTGTTCGCTACGGTGGCAATCGGCTTGGCGGTGCTGTTCATCACCTGGCTGCTGGAACAGCGCTACCTGGCCCGCCAAACCGCCCGCCTGAGTGCCGAGCAACTGGCGCGGGAACGCCTGAAAGCGACCGTGACGGTGGAGGCCACGGCCGACGCACTGGTCGCCTTCGACGCCGGCGGTCACGTCACGCTGGCCAATCCGG
>CBIHQA010000584.1:0-2744 GCA_966211475.1 uncultured Neisseriales bacterium | reverse complement strand
ATTCTATAAGCCGGGTAGCGACCCGGCGCCGGAATTGAGCGAATAAACTAGATAGGAATAACCGGAGCGGATGGCGGGCGCCCTGCCCGCCTCAACGCACCTTCGCCACGATGTTGGCGATCTGCTCGGCGAACTTGGCGTCGCCCTCGGTCCACAGCCGCTCGCCACCAACCTGCTCGCACCGGAAGGCACCAATCAGCGCACCATCCCGCACGATGCCGATGTCGAGCGCCGCTTCCACGCCCACGGTGTCGTAGTAGGTATCGATCAGCGAGGCCATCGCCGGATGCTTGGCAACGCTGGGCGCCACGATGCGGCGCTCCGATTCCAGTGCGGCGAAGTAGTCTGGGCTGTCGTCACGGTACAGGGTGGTGCCGCGGGTATGTTCGTTGCGATCCGCGTCGAACTGGTCGGCACAGGTCATCACCCCTTGTGCGGCGTTGTACAGCCAGATGCCGGTACGCCCTACCTCAAGGTGGGCTGCCACCACCTCGTTCAGTTGGCGAAGGAAGCTCGCCAGGTCCATGCGTTTCGCGCCGTATTCGGTGAACAAGCCCCGCAGCGTCTCCATTACCTGATCCATGCGACGATCTCCTCATTCTCCCTGGGCGCGCCGTCATGTAAACCTATGCGGACATCGTCCCATCGGTTGCCCCGTACTGACGAAAGGGGCGTCAGAAATAGCGTGGCATTCGCCACGTACCACTAATCGTATTGTTATCGGACTGGATCAGCCTGTTTTGAGTGTAACGATTTCTGCGTCATTCGGCGTGGCCGCCGGCATTCTCGATCATGTCGCGGGTCAGATGCGGTGCGAACAGGGTGATGAAATCGTAGGCAAAGCCGCGCAGGTAGGCATCGCGACGGAAGCCGATCCGCGTGGTGGACGGCTCGAACAGGTGGCTGGCGTCGATCGCCTTCAGGCCGCGATCCCGCTCCGGCTCGAATGCCATGGTGGCCACGATACCAACCCCCAACCCGGCCGCGACGTAAGTCTTGATCACGTCCGAGTCGATGGCGGTCAGGACGACATTGGGTTCGATGCCGGCGGATTCGAAGGCCTTCTGCATCTTGGTGCGGCCGGCAAAGGCAAAGTCGTAGGTGATCAGCGGATACTGGCCGATGGCAGCCAGGTCGATCTTCGACGCTGACAGCAGCGGATGCCCGTCCGGCACGATCGCGCTACGGTTCCACTGGTAGCAAGGCAGCATCACCAGTTCGCGGTAGCGGTCGATCGCCTCGGTGGCAATCGCCAGGTCCGCCTCGCCGCTCAGCACCATTTCGCAAATCTGGACAGGGCTACCCTGCTTGAGCGACAGTCGTACGCGCGGGTATTGTTTGACGAAGCGCTCGATCACCTGCGGCAAGGCGTAGCGGGCCTGCGTGTGGGTGGTGGCGATGGTCAGGCTGCCGGCATCCTGGTTGGCGAACTCGTCACCGACCCGCTTGAGGTTCTGCGCCTCGCGCAGGATGCGCTCGGCAATCTCCAGCACCTGGCGCCCCGGCTTGGACACGTCCACCACGCGCTTACCATGGCGGATGAACACCTGAATGCCCAGCTCGTCCTCCAGCAGGCGGATCTGCTTGCTGATGCCGGGTTGCGATGTATGCAGCTTCTCGGCTGCATCCGAGACGTTCAGGCCTTGCTTGGCGACTTCAACCAGGTAGCGGAGTTGTTGCAGCTTCATGGCGCCCTCAAATAACCTTGTTTTATAAAATACTAACACAATAGTCTTTCGAGATTATATAACCGCGCTGCTACCATCCCGGCAAGTCGAATCGCCCCTCGGGCGTATTCCCGATCCCTCTTTCCACGGGTTGTCCCATGAACCTTCCCTATATATTTTCTGGCTTCGCAGTCGGCCTCATCGTTGGCCTGACCGGCGTCGGGGGCGGTTCCTTGATGACCCCTATCCTGCTGTGGTTCGGCATTCCGCCGGCGAAGGCCGTCGGTACCGATCTGCTGTACGCAGCGATCACCAAGGCGGGTGGCGTGTTCGTGCACCATCGCCAGCACAACATCGACTGGCGCCTGACCGGCTGGCTGGCGCTGGGTAGCGTGCCTGCTTCGCTGATCACCCTGTGGGTCCTGCATGCCCTTGACCAGCGCGGCTTCCACCTGGGCAACCTGATCACTCACTCACTGGGCATCGCGCTGCTGCTGACCGCCACCGCCATCCTGCTGAAGAAAAAGATCCTGAGTTGGGTAGAATCCTCCCCCTTCGCCCATCTGGTGCAGGGCGAGGTCGGCCCGAAGCGCCGTGCCGCGACCGTGGTGGTCGGCCTGGTGCTGGGCGTGCTGGTGACACTGAGCTCCATCGGCGCCGGCGCGCTGGGCACCGTGGCGCTGTTTGTCCTCTACCCGCGCATCCTGACGGTGCGCCTGGTCGGCACGGAAATCGCGCATGCGGTGCCACTGACCCTGGTTGCCGGCCTCGGTCACGCGGGCCTGGGCAATGTGAACTGGATTCTGCTGGCCAGCCTGCTGGTGGGGTCGCTGCCGGGCATCTTCATTGGCAGCAAGCTGTCCGGCCGCCTGCCGGAAACCGTGCTGCGTCCGATGCTGGCCCTGATGCTCGCGACGGTCGGCGCCAAGTTCGTGTTTTGAACGCGTGCGCAGCCCAAGTACGCCGAATGACTTGTAGGTTTGAATTACGTTTGAATTGATCGCGCCCGTCACCGGGCCATTCCAGGAGTGGTTGCGTTATGAGTTTGGATCAGAAGGTCGCAGAATCGGTCGAACT
>CBIHQA010000583.1:0-2745 GCA_966211475.1 uncultured Neisseriales bacterium | reverse complement strand
CCTGGTCCATCGAGCGGGACACGAAGTCGCGCGGCGCCAGGTCCTTCAGCGTCGGCGCGTAGCGCTCCATGAAGCGTTCGCCGTTGATGTTGCGCAGGATACCGCCTTCGCCACGCACGCCTTCAGTGATCAGCACGCCCGCGCCGGCCACGCCGGTCGGGTGGAACTGCCAGAACTCCATGTCCTGCAGCGGCAGGCCGGCACGCGCCGCCATGCCCAGGCCGTCACCGGTGTTGATGAAGGCGTTGGTGGAGGCACCCCAGATGCGGCCGGCGCCACCGGTGGCGAACAGCACGGTCTTGGCGTGCAGGATGTAGACCTCGCCGGTCTCCATCTCGAGCGCGGTCACGCCAACCACGTCGCCTTCGGCGTCGCGGATGATGTCCAGCGCCATCCATTCGACGAAGAACTGGGTGTTGGCGCGCACATTGCGCTGGTACAGGGTGTGCAGCAGAGCGTGACCAGTCCGGTCGGCCGCGGCACAGGCGCGTTGCACCGGCTTTTCGCCGTAGTTGGCGGTGTGGCCGCCGAACGGGCGCTGATAGATGGTGCCGTCCGGGTTGCGGTCGAACGGCATGCCGAAGTGTTCCAGCTCGTACACGACCTTCGGTGCTTCGCGGCACATGAATTCGATGGCGTCCTGGTCGCCGAGCCAGTCGGAACCCTTCACCGTATCGAAGAAGTGATAGTGCCAGTTGTCTTCGGACATGTTGCCGAGCGAGGCACCGATGCCACCCTGGGCAGCCACGGTGTGCGAACGGGTCGGGAACACCTTGGACAGCACGGCCACCTTCAGGCCAGCCTCGGCGAGTTGCAGCGAGGCGCGCATCCCGGCGCCGCCGGCACCGACGATGACCGCGTCAAACGTTCTTACGGGCAGATTGCCGGCCATTTATACGCTCCAGAGGATATTGACGGCGTAGACCAGCGCGGCCAACAGCCAGAGAAGGGTCAGCACGTGCAGCGCCAGGCGCACGCCGACCGGCTTCACGTAGTCCATCCAGACGTCGCGGATACCGATCCAGGCGTGCCACAGCAGGGCCAGCACGTTGATCAGCGTGAAGACCTTCATGCTGACGTGGGAGAACAGGGCGCGCCAGCCATCATGGGTGTGCGGAATGGCCAGCAGCACCACGATGAAACAGGCGACGTAAGCCAGCATCAGCACGGCGGTCACGCGCTGGGCCAGCCAGTCGCGGAAGCCGTAATGGGCCCCGACTACGATGCGATTGGAACTCATACCAGCAGCACTCCCCCGAGGATCACGGTCAACGCGATGCTGACCACCAGCACGGCGACGGCGCTGGAACGCGCGGTCTTCAGGTCCAGGCCCTTGTGCATGTCGAGCAGCAGGAAGCGGATGCCGGCACAGGCGTGGTGCAGAAAGGCCCACAGGAAGCCGAGCATGACCAGGCGGGTCAGCGGATGAGCCAGGAAGGCCTTGCCGGTTTCGAACGCCTCAGGCGAGGACAGCGACACTTGCAGGAGATAGAGCAGGAACGGTAAACCCAGGAACATGCCGACGCCGCTCACACGGTGCAGAATCGACACCTTCCCCGGCACCGGCAGGCGGATCTTGGATAGATCCAGGTGCTTGGGACGCACTTTTTGCATGACTTACGTTTCCAGATGCAGCGCAACATGGCTCGAGGCTTCGCGGGGGCGAAATCCCCGTCAGAGGCTGCGCTGATTTAACGCTTATACCGGAACGCTTCCGCTCCGGCCCCCTCGTCCCAACGCGGCTTGCCGCGCAGGAAAACTCTCGGATTTTAGCAAATCCCGCGCCCGACTTGGCCGCTACTACAAGGCCACTACGTCCGGCACGCGATCTTCTGATTTCTGCAACGCACCATCCGCAGGGGTTTTGTACTGCTCAGAACACCCCGGCGAAGCGGTCCTGCCTACCCTACCCGGTAGCGACAGCGGCGGCCGTCCAGCCACAAGCGGCGCCATTCCACCGGCTGCTGCTCGCTATCGAAACTCAGGCGTTCGACGAACTGCACAGGGACCGAATCGGGAAACCGCACCCAGCCCTCGTCCACTTCGCGCAATGCCGAAAACCATTCCTGCCTGCGCCCGATCCGGGCACCGAATTCGACGGCGTACAGCCGGTAAAGCTGTCCGCCGTATTGCTTGATCAGCCGGGGTTCGATCCGATCAAAGCGTTCAGCCGGCAAGGCGATTTCCTCGAAGCCGACTGTTTGCGACTCGATCCGCAATGTGCGGCGGATCAACGCCAGCGGGGCAGCCCGCCGTAATTCCAATGCTTCCGCGACCAGATCGCTTGCCGTTGCCCTGCCGCAGGTCAGCAGTTCGGTCGACACACGGTCGGCGTGCTGCGAGAACTCCTGCCCGGTCATCACTACCCGGCCGTCTTCCCACTCGCCCGGCCAATCGGCCACGAAGGTACCGACACCCTGGCGGCGGACCAGCAACCCTTCGGACACCAGTGCGTCCAACGCCTTGCGAGCCGTGCCCTGACTGACGCCGAAGCGGTCGGCCAGCGTGAACTCGCTCGGCAACACATCCCCGGCACGCCATTCGCCAGCGGAAAGGGCATCGAGCAGATGCTGCCTAACCTGCTGATAGAGCGGCGAATAAACAGGGCGCGTCGGTCGCATGTGCTGCGCATTATGGATGGCGATGGCGACGTTGTCCATGGAAGTCTTATATAAGACATAAGACACGCGTGGATTTCGTGCAACATGCCGGCTTCTGCTATCGTCAAGGCAGGGTCAGCGTGCT
>CBIHQA010000582.1:0-2748 GCA_966211475.1 uncultured Neisseriales bacterium | reverse complement strand
CCTCCGCCATCACCAGCAGGAACACGCCGCCCAGCAGTAACAGCATCATCGTGCTACCGCTCAGGTGTAGGCCGCCGCTGGGGTCCACCACGTCACCCTGACCGGTCGGGTAGCCCTGTTCGTAGAGCATCCCGTCCGCGCCAAGGGACTGGATTTTCATGCGCTGGATTTCGAACGGCTGCACGTACTGTGCGTCGATCCGGCGCTTGACCGTGTACTGCGTTAGGTCAAGCGCCGTGTCGCCCAGCTTGGCGAGCCAGCCCGAAAAATCGACATCGGCCATGCTTCCCCCTTGTTACAGGTTGCCGATGGCGTCCAGCACTTCCAGGTAGATGGAACCCGACGGCGCAGTGTTGAAGTTCGGCTTGACGATGAAACTGTCGATCGGACGGGAACCGGACACATTGCGGGTATCCAGCACTTCGGAAACGTTGCCGTTTTTCACGAAATCGACCGTCAGCAAGCCGGCTTGCGGCACCCGGCTGCATTCCTGCTGGTTGAACTGCAACAGCTGCCGGGTCGCTTCAAACACAGTCAGGCTGTTCACCTTGATTTCGATGTCGTCGACGATGTCGGCGCCGCTGGTGGACAGGATGTGCATCCGCTTGATCAGCGTTCCGGTCCCCGCCTTCGGCAAGTTGTCGATCACCATCTTGCCGGCCACGGCGTTACTGAACGGGTACTGCAACAGCTTGTGACAGAGGAACTGCACACCGTTGTTGTTCACCACGCCGGCTTCGTAGTTGTATTGCGGGTCGTCCTGCTCGATGTACGCTTCCAGGGTCGGTGCGGTCGCGGCGCCGATTTTCACTTCGAGCGTCGCGTTTTGCAGCACGGACGTATCCAGGCCGCCAATGCGCTCGCCGTTGATGGTGCGGGCCTTCAGCTCGGAAAAGTCCAGCGTCAGGAAGCCGGCAGCATCGAACATGCCCCGGTATTTGTTGAGCTTGTCCAGGTCGGAGCCGGACGCCTGGAACACCACGCGGCCGTTTGCCTTCAGCTTGATGTCGGAAATCAGCGCCTTCGTCATGACAGTGCCGCCCAGCGCCAGGGTAATGCGCAGAATCGTCATGCCCATGGGCAGCGAGCAGGTGGCCGTCTGGTTTGCGCCGACGTTGGCGAACGGGTAGCCCTTGGTAAGAATGGACATAGGGCGCCCCTTACTGGCCGACGACGATCTTGCGAACCGGCGAGACGCGGAACACCACCGCGATAATCGCGACGGTGGTCAGGATGGTTTTGATACTCGGCATGTTCATGTGTACCCCTTTGGGTGGTTGTTTGGAGTGGATCGCTGTTGCGAACGGCTCCAGATTCCAGCAGGGGGCTGATTCAGGCGATGGGCAGTAACCGTTACCGTTACAGAAGGAAAACGGCCCTCAGCGGGCCGATTTTTTTTGTGGGTTGTTGCGTCGTGGCGACGGTTTTTTCACTTCCGGTACGGGCACGGCCACGGTCTGCCCCAGGATTTCCGGCCGGCTGGCGGTGTTGGTCCTGGCCCGCACGTCGCGCTTGATCCAGTCATGGCCCTGTACCTGTTCCAGCACGTCGGGGCGGACGGCCAGCGCCCGGCCCATGACCTTGGCGTCGTCCGGGTAGCCCAGTACGCCACAGCGAACATGTGTCGCGTTACCGAAAATGGTCTTGTCGATCAGCGCCGGGCGCTGGCTGGTGCCGAACGCGAAGATGCCCCGGTGACGGCCCTGCGTGCTGATGCGGCGCCAATCCGGCGGCGCCCAGGAGGGTTTTGTCACGTCGGACAATTCCTCGGCTACCAGGGCGAGATTGCCGGCCGCAAAGGCGATCCGGCACAGCGCGGAAAACTCTTCCTGTAGGCGGTCGAAGTCGCGCGGCAGGTAGGCCAGCCGGAACGGCTTGCCCGACCGGCAGGCGTCCAGCACCGCCCGCAGGCTGTCGACGTGCCGGGCAAGGTGGCCGTATTCCGCCCGCGCATCCCACACCAGCAGGCGCGGCGGGTTGAGTTCGGCCAGCCGCTCTTTCAGGTAATGGGATTTGCCGGACCCGGACGCGCCGATGATGACTTCAAACAGCGGTTCATTGTCCCAGCCGGCCACTATGCGACCTCAGCGGCCTGGCGCAGGCTGGGGCCAGCGTAGGCGGTCGGCACGTCGTCAGACGGCTGCACCGTCACACTGTCTGCCTTCGGCGGGGGCGCGGCCGGTCGCTCTGTCCGCGAGGCCGCCTCGCGCTGGCGCTGGTGTTCATCCAGGGCGAGCGAGAACGCGGAATACAGGCCAAAGCAGCACGTCCCCGCTGCCGCCCATTTCATGAACGCGCCGTCGCCCAAGTAGCGGGTCAGGTCTACGCCGTAGTGGTCGCACAGGTCGCCCATGGCGCTGGCCGTGTGCTCCAGCAGTTGCGGGACAACGTATTGCGGGATGGTCGGCACCAGGGCGCCAGCGGCGGCCGTGGCGAACTTGAGCGCATCGCCCAGGGCTTGCGCATTGGTCAGCATCGGGGCGAGCGCTTGCGGCGCCTCGCTGACGCCTTCGGCCGGGTGGTCGGCGACCAGTGCGTCAAGCGCCGCATCGTTGATATCGGTTCCCGGCAGCACCGGTGGCTGGTCACTCATCGTCATCACTCCATCGCATGCCAATCGCCCCCAGGATGGAGCGCGGTGCCGGTTTCGGCGCGGTTACAGGTTGGGGTTTCGGTTCCGGTGCCGTTTCCGTTACAGAAGGCGGCGCCGGGTCAACGCGGGTCGCTTCGCCTTCGATCACCGGGCGC
>CBIHQA010000581.1:0-2751 GCA_966211475.1 uncultured Neisseriales bacterium | reverse complement strand
GCGGGGACGCTGTCCGTCTGCGAACTTCCGGGCCCGGCTGATGGACTCCTCCAGGGCGGCCCGCACCGTCGCCAGCTGCTGCGCGGCCTGCTCCTGGGTCATGCTCCCGGCCCTGACAGCCGCGCGGATCTGCTCAACCGCCGCCCGCGGGGGGGGGGGGGGGGCCCCCGCCCCCCGCCCCCCCCCCGGCCTCCAGACTACCAATCCGCCGCTCGTTCCCCGCCAGACCGGGCTGCGACACCGCTGTATGAATTGGCGACAGGGCGACGCCAAGGCGGGCTGAGCAGGCCTATATTGCGCCCCAGATGACCTTGGGCAAGGTCACTTGCAGTACTCCCATCCGGCTGCGCTACCGCGCTGGAGGCAATCATGGAAACACGTTTTTCCGGCCTGAAGTCGCTGTTCGTCTGTGGCGCCATGCTGCTGTCGGCAACGTCTGCGGATTGTCTGGATTTCTATACCGAGGAGGCGCCGCCGTTCTCCTTCACCACGCAGGGCAAGGTGACGGGATATGGCGTAGAACTGGTCAGGGCGCTGGCCCGCCGGATCGGCTCCAACCCCTCGCTGACCGTCCTGCCGTGGTCACGTGCCTATGCGATGGCGCAGGGCAAGGATGAGATCGGGCTGTTCATGATGGTGCGCACGCCGGAACGGGAACACCTGTTCCAGTGGGTCGGCCCGGTCGATACCTCCACCACCGGTTTCTACGCCCGGCGCGGCAGCAACCTCCGCCTTAGCAGCCTGGATGATGCCCGGGCGCTGGACCGTATCCTGGTGCCCCGCGACTGGTACAGCCATCAGCTGCTGAAGGACGCGGGCTTCCGCAACTTGAGCCCGGTGGATACGCCGGAAAGCATGGTCCGCATGGTGCTGTATGGCCGTGCCCAGGTCATGGTCACCGCCAATGTCGAGCTGCCTGTGCTGGCCGCAAAGGTCCAGGCCAAGCCTGAGGACTTCACCCTGCTGTTTACCCTCAACCAGGTGCACGACTACATCGCCTTCTCGCGCACCACGCCCGCGGCGATGGTGCGCCAGTGGCAGGATGTGCTGGACCGGATGAAGCAGGATGGCAGCTTCGCCAGCCTGTATGCGCGCTGGCTGCCCGGTGATGCACCGCTGGAAACTGCACCTGCGTTGCATGGCGCTGCGCAATAGCGGATAGCGCAGCGGTTTGATCACGTCGGTTTGATTACGCCAGGTCGACCACGCCTATCCGGCCGCCTTGGCGCGAATTGTCAAATTCCTGGCGTTGGCGCACTAACCGCCGCCGCGTTGCCGTGCCTACACTTCCTGCATTCCAACTATCGCGCTGTGCGGGCAGGAGTGACATGCAGAAGACGGCAACCTCTCCTGTCGATCCCAGCCATCCCCTCTTGCTGCTGTCTGCCATCGCCGCCGCGGCCTACTGGTTGCTGCACGCACTGCCGGTCAACGCGCTGGGCCTGCCCTGCAAGGTGGGTGCCATCGTGGCGCTGCTGTTCTGGGCACGGTCCAGGCTTGGTGGCGGCGTGCCACTTGTCCTCGCAGCGCTCGCGGCCCATGCAGCCGGCGACGGCCTGCTGGAATGGGGTCGCCTGACCGGCAACGATGTGTTTCTGCCCGCCGTGGCCGCCTTTCTGGTCGGGCACCTGATCAACCTGAGCCTGTTCATCCCGCTCTCCGCACAACGCTGGGCGTACCCTCGCCTGGCCATCGGGCTAATCGTACTGTCGGCCGTGGTCGGCTATCTGGTCCTGCACGGGTTGTGGCAAGGGCAAGCCCCTGCCCTGCTGCAGGTTGCCGTTCCGGTGTACATGACGGTGCTGCTGGTGATGGCGCTGGCCGCGCAACGGGTTGCGGCACCCCGCATCGCGGCGGGCGCGGCCTGCTACCTGGTATCGGATGGGCTGATCGGCCTGGACCGCTTTGCCGGGTTGTTTGCCCACCTCGGCTTCGGCAGCGGCTGGCTGACCTGGCCCAGCTACTACGCCGGCCAGTGGCTGCTGGTCACCGGCCTGGTGACCGCACTCTCCCCGGCAACCCGCAACACCGAGGAACTGGTTTGGACACCACGCTGATCGCCTACGCGGCCCCCGCCTTTCTGCTGCTGATCCTGGCCGAGCTGGCCTGGGGCCTGCGCCGGGGCCGCAACAACTACCGAGTGAACGATGCCATCAACAGCATCAGCCTGGGGCTGCTGTCCACGCTGATCAATGTGCTGACGGCCGGCGTGGGGCTGTTCTTCTACCTTGGCGTGCAACGCTGGGCACCTTGGAATCTGCCGCTCAACAGCGTCTGGACCTGGGCGGCCGCCTTCCTGCTGTTCGACTTCTGCTACTACTGGCATCACCGATTGGGGCACGAAGTGGCGCTGCTGTGGGCGACGCACAGCGTCCACCACCAGAGCGAGGAGTACAACCTGTCCACCGCGCTGCGGCAGACCGGCAGCACCTTTCTGCTCGGTTGGGCGTTCTACCTGCCGATGGCACTGGTCGGCATCCCGGCTGCCGTTTATGCGGCGGTGTATTCGCTGAACCTGCTTTACCAGTTCTGGATCCACACCGAGCACGTCGGCCGGCTGGGCTGGTACGACCGGGTGTTCGGCTCGCCCAGCAACCACCGTGTGCATCACGGGCAGAACGCCTACTGCCTGGACAAGAACTACGGCGGCTTCCTGATGTTGTGGGACCGGCTGTTCGGCACCTTCGTCGACGAGCGCGCAGAGGAACCGCCGATCTATGGCGTGCGCGGCCAACTGGCAAGCTGGAATCC
>CBIHQA010000580.1:0-2759 GCA_966211475.1 uncultured Neisseriales bacterium | reverse complement strand
CCGTCGCTGGCCCGCGAAGGCGGCCTGCCGTCCACGTTGTGGGCCGGGCCGGAGACCTTGTCCCGGGCGGTAAAGCGCGGCGACTACCCGGTGCAGGGCACGCAGCGCAACGAGTCGATCAACTTGAAACTCGGTTTCGCGGGCGAGGACTTCGGCTACGCCATCGATCTGGGCCTGCCGATCCCCAGCGACACCGCCTTCGGCCGGGATCCGGTGATCAAACGGGAATGCATCTGGAGTGGCCCAGTGTTCCGGCCGGCCGCTTTGCTGGTGGACCGGCACGGCCAGGCGGTGCGCATCAAGCGGGATGACGGCGAGTGGACGGTGTATACCCGCCCGATCGCTACCTTCGACAGTGTGTTCACGCAGTACGCCGACCCCCGCAACGCGCCGGAAATGTTGCTGCTGCGCGACCGCATCCGCTCCTGGCGTTTCTACGACCACTTCCGCTCCGACCAGCAGGCACCGGCCCGGCTGCCGCAGGTCGGCACCCACACCCCGGTGCTCAGCGACGACGGCGCGGACCTGGCTGCGGCCCTGCAGACCATCCGCGAAATCGGCGACGGCGACCTGCTGGACCAGGCGGTGGACGATGCCTTTCCCGGTGGCCGGGTAGCGGTCGTGAACAGCGACGGACGCTTCGAAGTGGAGATGCATCAGCACGGCCTGCTGCGGCCGCTGCGGGCGAGCGAACTCTCCGACGGCACGCTGCGTTACCTGTTGTGGATCGCCGCGCTGCTGACGCCCCGCCCACCCGAACTGCTGGTGCTGAACGAACCGGAAACCAGCCTGCACCCCGACCTGCTGTCGGCGCTAAGCCGATTGATCGCCCAGGCGGCGACGCAATCCCAAGTGGTGGTGGTCTCCCACGCCGGGCGGCTGATTGCCGCGCTGGAGCAGCAGCCGGATTGCCGCTCCATTCTGCTGGAGAAGAATCTCGGCGAAACCGAGGTGGTGGGGCTGGATGCACTCGATCGCCCTGCCTGGCATTGGCCACCGCGCTGAGCGCTATCTGATCACTTTTCAAGCGAGCGCTTGAAAGTTCGTGACAAACCCGTCCGGCTCATGGCATATCGGGAATCCAGGGCGGTACGTTTTTATATCGCCGCTCCAACCGATAACGACACGTTCTTAGGAGTTGCCCATGGCGCTGGTTTCCAACATTGCGGTCGGCGTGGTCGCGCTGCTGCACGCCTTCTTCCTGGTGCTGGAGATGTTTCTCTGGAACACCCCCACCGGCCGCCGCATCTTCGGCCTGACACCGGATTTCGCCCAGGCCTCCGCTGCACTCGCCGCCAACCAGGGGTTGTATAACGGCTTCCTCGCCGCTGGCCTGGTGTGGGGGTTGGTCGGCGGCACGCTGGCGGTGAAGGTCTTTTTTCTAAGCTGCGTGGTGGTCGCCGGCGTGTTCGGTGCCATCACCGCCAAGCGCTCCATCCTGTTCATCCAAGGGCTGCCGGCAGCGGTTGCGCTAGGGTTGGTGTGGCTTAGTTACTGATGGGCCCGCTTGTTGTTCCGCCTTCTGCGGCGAGGTAGTATTGCGGCGGCATTATTCCTAATAAATTTGCCCGCCGCCTGACCTGCTTGTGCGACGGGCGCAATCGGTCAGGGAGACCTCCGCATGAAGCGCATCATCGCCGCCGGCCTGATGGCGGCTACCCTCGCGCTGCCCGCATTCGCGGACGAAGGCAAATTCCACTTCACGCTGGTCGACAAGGTACGCGGCTATCCGGCCAAGATCCTGGTGATGCCGGTCGACGTGAATGTGTATGAGCTGGGCGCAACCGGGGCCACCGAAAAACAAGAAACGCAGACCCTGTCGGCGCGCAAGGTGCTGGGTGGTGCCCTCAATGACTACCTGGCCTCCGACAAGTCGGGGGACCATTTCGTCAAGTTCGAGACGGCTTCGGACGAGGAAGCCAAGCAGCTCGAACAGACGCTGGCGCTGTACGACCTGGTGGCCGGCGAAGCCTTCGCCCACTCGCGCGACCCGGTCTGGGAAGAAAAACGCAAGCACTTCGACTACACCCTGGGCCCGGTGCTACAGGGCATTCGCGAGCGCACCGGCGCCGATGCGGCGCTGGTGGTGGTCGGCGAGGACTACGTGTCTTCCGGCGGCCGCGTCGCCATGATGATCCTGTTTGCGGCGGCGGGGGTCGGTATCCCGATGGGTTTCTCCTACGTTACCACCGGCCTCGTGGACCTGCGCACCGGCGACCTGCTGTGGATCAACTACGATGTCAGCGCTGTCGCCAGCCTCAACGATAACAAGGCTGCGCAAGGCTTCTTCAAGGCCAACCTGAAGGGGCTGCTGGACAAGATGGCCACCACGCCAGCAACGACTACGGCGGCCACAGGGTCCACGACCACCGCCGCGCCCACGACGGTCGCCGCATCCGCGACAGCCGCTGGGTCCACCACGCCATGATCCGCAAGGCTGCGCTCGCGCTGGCCATGCTGCCGGTGCTGGCCCATGCCATCGAGCCCTTGCGCCCCTCCGACCTGCCGCCACAGCAGGAGGAGGAGCGCAACCTGTGGTTTGCCTCCCGGGATGTCAACGATGGCATCCGCAAGAGCGGCATGGAGCATGCAGACCCAAAGCTTCAGTCCTATGTGCAGGGTGTACTGGACCGGCTCTATCCGGAGTGGAGCGGCAAGCTGGTCGTTGGGGGGTTCGATAACCCCGGCGACAAAGCCAACGCGCTGCCGAAATCGACGCTCTACAAACACCCCCCCCCACACCCGAATCTGGAGAACGA